>WRKD01000230.1 GCA_009778255.1 Bacillota bacterium | reverse complement strand
ATGACGTAGGCAGCCGCCACTACGGTGTCTGCGCAGAAGTTAGGGTAAGCTCCATGCCCCCCCACCCCTTTGACCGTGATAAGCATGCCATCAACGGAAGCATACATCTCGCCATTTTTTACCTGCACCTGATTATATCGAAGATATGGCTGCACATGAAGGCCCAGGCAGTAATCTACATGCGGATTTTCCATGCATCCTTCTTCGATCATGCGCTTCGCCCCGCCCAATCCTTCCTCGGCGGGTTGGAAGAAAAATTTAATCGCGCCCCGAAAACTGTCTCGGTTATCGTTAAAGAATTTTACGGCACCCATGCCGATCGCGGTATGAGCATCATGTCCGCAGGCGTGCATCACGCCTGCATTGACTGAACGATACGGAACATCGGTTTCTTCTTCGAGTGGCAACGCATCAATATCGGAGCGCAATGCGACACATCCGCTGCCCACACACCCGTGTATGATTGCGACAAGACCTGTATTTGCCACTTTTCTATATTCCACGCCCTCATCTTTAAGAAATGACTCTAAATACTTCTGTGTATTGTATTCTTCCCCGCTCAGCTCAGGATATTTATGTAAATGCCTGCGCGCGGATACCATAAAGCTTGACAGCAACTCCGCCTTTCTTCTGACGTCGTTTGTATTCATTTATCACCTCCGGTACTTACGATGGTTGTACGTGGTATACTGTTCTGCTTGCCTTGGATAAACATATTTATCCGCTTAACATTAATAACTACTCACTTTGTTTGAAAGTATTACATATTACTTTTTTAGAAAATAAATGGCTGAAATCGTTCCGAATAAATTTGCTAATCATAAACAGGTATGGTAATATTGTTGTATCAAAAAACGGAGATACATTTGATTTAGAGATAGCAAATGCCAATGCTCATAATTATAAATAAAACAAATGTGGGAATACCATGTAATACTCTTCAAAAAAGAATGTAGTTATAGCTAGAAAGAGTTTTTTGCAGGAACTACTCTAAAGTTTTCTGTTAAGGACTTTATTGGGCATTTATATTATCCTCCGAAACAAAAGAACGAGGAAAAACTATGAATAAGTTTTTTGAAATAGAAAAATTATTTAATGCCATTGATTTTTCCGCAGGGCGCGAGAAGGCTGTTTGGGAGAAAATTTTGGTGCGCCTGTCTCGAAATGCCGATACGCCATCTGACACGCTATCTATAGAAAAGTTTGATAAAGTAGGCGGCGGTCTGGCTAGCACCACGGAACACTGCGATAAATCGGAGGAATTTCAGAAAAACAAGTAGATAGTTTTACCCCTTTGCACTAATTCTCTAGGGCATTGAGGGGAAATTTTAATTTTTATTGCATGAATTTGAGGGGTAGGAGAGGATAAATTTGAATATTAATGTAATCCACAATGAAGAAAAAACAACAATTGTCTTATCTGGCAGGCTAGATACTACCACATCCCCTAAATTACAGGAAATTCTTCTCCCCGAAATCAGCAATGCAGAGCATATTGAGCTTGATTTCGCTAAGCTTATTTTTGTTTCATCGGCAGGGCTACGCATATTACTTATGGGTGAGAAAGCAGCAAAAACAAAAGGCAGCCGGCAAACTCTTGTAAATGTATCACCAGATATTATGGAAGTGTTCGAAATAACCGGGTTTTCCAGTGTATTGAATTTTGAATGATCATACCAGTCAACAGTTGGGCAGCAATAGTAATAAGGAGTTTTATGTTATGCCAAAAAATAAGGATATAAACAACCTTATTAATTTAAAAGAGTTTGTAACCACAGCTAAAATAGAAAACCTAGATGCCGTAAAGGATTTCATTACTGGGGAATTGGCAGCCTGCAATTGCACCGCGAAGTTGCAAACACAACTTGCTCTTGTTGTGGAAGAAATATTTGTTAATATTGTGTATTATGCATATAGCGAAGATACCTGGGCAAGCAGTTTGCCAAGAGAACAACCTTCTACAGCAGCTGGAAATGTAGCAATTCGTATAGCTGTCGGTGATGAAGTTATTATCGAATTCGAGGACTGCGGTAAACCCTATAACCCACTTGAAAAAGACGACCCCGATATAACACTGGACGCGGAAAAACGGGAGGTTGGCGGATTAGGTATTCTTTTGGTAAAGAGTATAGCAGACGCCATAAAGTATCGCTATGAGGATAATAAAAATATATTGCTGATTAAAAAAAAAGTTGCGTAGAATAATTACTTATCAACTCGTGCCTTTCCCTTTATACCGTAAAGCAAGCATGGTAATGTCATCCGCCTGCTCGGCGCCATTAGCGAATTCTTCTATTTTTCGTTTTATAGATATTGTAAATTCCTTTAATGGCAAATCAAGATACTCATTCGCCGTTTCAATCAGACGAGGGGAGCCAAATAACTTGCTTTCGCGGTTTGCAGCCTCGGTCACACCGTCAGTATATAAGAATAATTCGTCCCCTGGCCTTAAAATAATTTCCTCTTGCTTATAAAACATATCTTCCATACCGGCCAGCACAAAACCAGGCTTGGCCTTCAACCAGTCAAAGCGCCTGTTTGTAGAATTGGTACTACCGGAGCGCAGCAACGGTAAGTTGTGCCCTGCGTTGACATAAGTGAATTTTCCACTGATAATATCAAGAAAACCCAAAAATGCTGTAACAAACATACCGGCTTCATTATTTTCGCAAAGCATATTATTAACGGTTTCAAAAACTTCCTTGGGGCTTTTGCCGGAAAGGGAGGTGTTTTTTATGAGGGTTTTGGTAATAACCATAAACAGCGCGGCGGGTATGCCTTTATCAGAGACATCGGCAATAACCACAGCAAGTGTATTGTCATTAACTAGGAAGAAATCATAAAAATCACCGCCAACTTCTTTCACAGGCTGCATACTGGCATATATATCAAAATCGGCGCGATCCGGGAATGCGGGGAAAATGCAGGGCAGCATGTCCTGCTGAATTTTATTAGCAATGTTTAACTCAGCTTCTGTTTTATGAGCGCGTGAGGACCAAAAAACGGAAGCGAACATTTGCCAGAACTCCAGAATGAAAATAAGACTTATGACGCCGTAAAGAGCAATAAAAATATAGCGGAGCTCCAAGCTATCCGGCAGGGTTATTATTTGATTAATTTGACCTATAGTTATGGCGGAAGGGATTATTCCCATATTATTTGTGATAACATTGATTATATAGAATCCAAAAAATGATACGATCGCAACAGGCAAATAACTGCTCATTTTACCGCTCAAAGCATCAATAACCTTATGCACCTTTTCCCTCAGCTTAATTTTATATAAGACAAATAATATTGTAAATAAAACTATTTTTAGTCCAATAAAAATTGAAATGGTTATAATATTATATGGGTTTGTCGTTTCGTCAATAAAACTAAGGGTTGGGCCGCAGATAAAAAAAGTCGATACATTGGAAATGAGTGTTGCCATTATCGCGACAAACCACTTTGATGACCAATGCCCCGCACTCACTATCAGGCAGGCTATCCAGATTAAAACAGACATTACAACGATTCCGCCAAAATCGTTCGAAATATTAGAATTATACAGCAGAAACGATATTAAAAAACCGATAATAAAAGCAAGCGCATATCCCCAAAAGGCAACTGATTTCGTATATCTACTTTTTAAAGTTATGCCGCAAATAAGCGCAGACATTACGCCGGATAAAGAAACCGCGAATGTCCAAATAAAAACAATATCCAAGCTGATTTTCATAAAAATTCCTTTCTGCCAAGGGCATTAAACAGGATAAAACCTAAAGTGCGCTGTGTCTTTTGCTCTATGTTTGTGAGAATACTTGCTGCATGACTAATCGAAAAAACCCAAACCATTTAACATGCATAAATATTTCTCTATGTAGTCTTTTTCTATTGTCTTAAATTGGAAATTTAGATTTTTTAAAGTTCTGACCGTAAAGTCAGACTTTATAGGTATTTCTCTTAGCCGAATGTCGCTTTTTTCAAGAAACAGCCCTTCTACTTTTCTACTTTGAGCGTTATCTTTGTAGAGTTGGTCTATAAGTTCTTCAAATTCCTCATTTTTCATATAGTGGATTTCTTTTCCGATTGTAGAAAACATGAAAAATATCTGATCGTATGAAACGGGTACGGCATTCATTACATGAAAAACCGTGAAGCAGTTGGGAAGCCCGGAAAGTAATAGTATGGCTTTTGCCGCTTCATCAACCGGCGTAATGTTTACCGAATTATTTTTGAAGGCGTCGGGCGCTCCTCCAATTGCTGCATATGCTTTAATACTCCGCATAAAAGCGTTTTTTTGCAAATTTATTTGAAATTCTCCGTCGTCCATTCTCCCCTGCAAGTTACCCACCCGAATAACTTTTACTTTCAGCCCCTTTGTCTTGGCTTTTAGCACCAGAAATTCAGCAGCGAATTTACTGTAGATATATTCGTTGGAAATGATCTGGCCTTTGTATAAGTCATGTTCCGAATATACAGTGTCATTAATATTGTCCTTTATTGTATGACCTGCCACGCTTATGGTAGAGATATGGATAAGCTCAGCATTTTTTATTGTGCAAAAATCGATCAAGTTTTCCACCGCTTTTATATTCACCGACTCCAGTGCGTCTCCATAGGCAAAATGGGCAACATTGGCCGCGCAATTTATTGCGGTGTTTATTTCATACGGAATGCTTGCAAAAAGGTTATCTTGGCTCATATCTCCCCCAATAACCTTTATTTTTCTGGCAAATTGTTCCTCAAAAAAATCATTAAAGTAATAAAAAAGGGTTGTTTTCAATCGTTTTTCCGGAGTAAGTTTTCCTTTAGCCCGCACAAGGCAGTATATTTTACCTGTGCAGCTATCGCCTAAAAGATATTTTATTATATGACTCCCCAAAAACCCTGTTGCACCCGTAACCAGTACATTGCAAAGAGCTGAGATCGAAAAATTCTCATTATGTTTTTGTTGTAGGAGCTCGTCTATTTTTTCAAATTCCTTTTCATTGGCGGTAACCAACGGTAATAAATAATTTTGAATCTTGCTTTCTAGCATATTTTCTGCAAGTAAATGCGGTGTAGGATACTTAAATATAGTTGAATACTCTACACTAAGATCGTACTTGTTGGCATACATCATCATTTTTACCGCCGACAAGGAGGTACCGCCGATTTCAAAAAAATTGTCATTTATCCCTACTCTCGGTAAAGAAAGCGCTATTTCAAAGGCTTTACAAAGTATCTTCTCTTCTTTTGTAGATGGAGGCGCATATTCATTTTTCATCGCTACAGAGAGCTTTAGCAAAGCCGCGCGGTCAGTTTTACCATTGATATTAGTCGGTAAAAAAGACAATCTTACGACCACTTGAGGCACCATATAATAGGATAAAAACTTTCTAAGATGCTCCTTAAGTTTTTCGCTTACTGCTTCTATACCGCTATAATATAATATCAAATAATTTATGTCGTTTATTTTCTTCATAATCACTGCGCAATTCTCAACGCCTTGGCATTGCAGCGCGCATTGTTCAATTTCAGCAAGTTCTATTCTATATCCACGTAATTTCACCTGGCTGTCGTTTCTTGTCATATATTTAAGCTGCCCATCAGAGGTAAAATGTCCTAAATCTCCGGTAAGATATACCCTTTCGTTGTTTATTACAGTAAATTTTTCTGCTGTAAGCTTATCATTTCCCATATACCCAAGCCCAACGCCATCACCTGCTATAGCAATTTCACCTGTAACACCGAATGGCAGGAGCGTTTTTTTTGCATCCACTATATAAACAGCCGTGTTGGCTATGGGCTTTCCAATGGTTTCGCGATCACCCGCTTCAGTAATGGTTGCGCCTATAGTAGTTTCTGTGGGGCCGTAGCCATTGTATATTTTTATATTATAATCAATTATCATAGCGGCAAGATGAGAAGGCAGTACCTCGCCTGCAGAAAGAATTATCTTAATTTGTGTTTTTAAAACATCCGTAAATAAACTGCCTAAAAGGTAATTATGCAACCTTGAGGGTGTGCAATGGAGCGCGTTTGCGCCCGTTTTATAAAATAATTCCGCAATTGCTTCACCATTTGCAAGTTCATCATCATTAGCAATAGCCACAAACTTACCGTTCAGCAAAAACACTAAAATTTCAAAAAGAGATATGTCGAAGCATATTGAACCAATCGCGACAATACCTGTACCAACTGCGCATACAGCTTTGTTGAATGGGTTGTTTAGGGGATGAGTGATATTTACTATGCCCTTATGGGCAAGTAAAGCTCCTTTCGGCTGGCCGGTTGTTCCTGATGTGTAAATGCAATATGCCAAATCATCTTGATTTACTTTTACATGAACGGATCCATTTATTCCTCCGAGCAAAAGCTCATTTACATCAATATAATCGATTGCGAATTTTTGCGCTATCTTTGGGGCGGAAATAATAAATTTTGCTTTACTGTCGCTTATTATATAATCAATTCTCCCTTTGGGGTAATTAATATCAAGGGGCAAAAATCCGCAACCCGCCTTAAGTATTCCAAGAATTGTGGGTAGAAGGGTGTAATTTCTTTCAAGCAAAAAGCCAACAAGCGATCCTTTTTCCGCACCTTTCTTTCGTAAGGAAACAGCGATTTTATGGGAAAGATTGTCTAATTCGGAAAAAGTCAAAGGTACTTCTCTATCACGGGTAAAAACAGCGGGGGCATAAGGCGTTGTACTCACTGTTTTTTCGAATAGCGAGATAATGGTTTCATGATTGTTATAATAAACCGTTTCTCCTCTAAATTCGTTTTTAAGATACTCAAGCTCCGCATCTGGTATAATTTTGATTTTGCTAACAGGCGTTCCGGATACACCCTGTTTAATAATCCATTTCAATGCGTTATGAAAGAAGGCCATATACTTTTCATCTAATATATCACTACGGTAGTCATAGGTTATATCATAAACATTATCACCTTCATAATTGCTGATATTCAACGTTATAAGATTGCGCATAGCGCCGCAAGCGCTAAAATTCATTTTTGTTTTGATTTTACTTATGGTGTCTTTCAGTTGAAAATTTAGTGTAAACTCAGAAATTGGACTTTCGGTGTTGAATTTTCTTTTAAAATCCTCAATTATTTGGCTGAAATCATATTTTTTATGAGCGCTAACAACCTTGCCTTCACGACTGATCTGCTCACATAAAGCCGCAAAACTGTCAGTTTTTTTAAATCTTATAGGAACGGGCAGCACAAAACAACCGATTGTTTTTCGTTCATTCAGGCTTCTGTTCATGCGCGGGATTATCACAACTGTTTCGTCTGTCCCGTAGATATTCATCAAGTATATTCCTAATGCTGCTGTAAAAACGGTATATGGAGTAAGAGAATGCTTTGCGCAATACTTCATGATGGTGGTGCTTTCTATTGCTCCCTTAAAAACGGAAGCAATTAAAGAATCGTTTTTAGTGGCAAAAGGTTTGCCGCCAATATCAAAACCATCAAAATATCTGTTCCAGAAGGCTTTGTTTTCTTCATAATCTATTTCAGTAACTTGCAAAGAATCCGCAAAAGGCAAGGTTTCGGCCACTAGGATCCTTCCTTCAAGTAATAAACAGTAAACCCTCAGGATATCATCGCAAAGAACCCCCATGCCATAGCCGTCAACGATTATATGATGAGTGACTATACTTAACACACATAGTCCATTTTTTTTTCGGTAAAGCGTGAAATCATAAAGTGTTTTATAAACATCAAACTTCTGGGTCTTTCTTTGTAAAAAAATTACAGAAAGCTCTTCATCGGAATAAAGAGTGCTATCAATGTTGCATTCTTTTATTTCAGCGCAAAAATCTTGAAACGGTTCGCCGCCTTGATCAATAATTCGTATTTTAAAAATATCATTGTTTAATATAACAAAGTTCACAGCTTTTTCAAGTAGCAGATCATCAGTTTTTTCCAAAAACTGTAATGTTGTATGTAGTGTGTTTACCGGTAATTTTGCACCACTAAGATCATTCAAATATATGTTTTTCTGAGATTTTGATAAGCTGCGCATATTCTCTCAACCCTCCAAATTACAAAATGGTCAGCATGTCAGAAAAACCGGTCATATCAAACACTTCCATAATCTCTTCCGAAACATTGCAAAGCGTCATGGATGCTTTTTTAGCTATTGCCGTTTTCTGCCCCAGCAACAGAACACGCAATCCTGCCGACGATGTATAGGCCAGATTCTTAAAATCCAGTACAATTTCTTTTACATCATCAAATGCGAGAATTAATACTTGCTGAAGCTGCGATGAGGTGTTTGTGTCTAATTTACCATCAAGGGCGAGAATAAGTTTTCCGTTTTCCTGTATTTTGTTGATAAGCATTATCACCACTCCCATATTTATTCATAATATTTATATAATGTATTCTTGCTGTTTTTTTGTATTTTTTTAATTGACCTGTGTAGTACCACACCTACATTACTCTCGCTCATCCCAGTAGTCTTTGCGATTTCCCTATTTGTAAGACGCAACAGGTATTTCATGCTCAAAAGTTCCCGTTGGAGTTCTGGTAACGCCTTAATTTGCGCTAATACTTGCAGCAATTCTTCTTTGTGTAGATAACAATCTTCTATACAAATATCTGCGGCTATAAATTCGGATAATTGGCTTACTTGAGGTTTACATGCTTTTATTTTAAAATAAGTCTTGAGCGTGTTTCTGGCAATGCCGCCAAGCCATTCGCCTTGGCTTCCTTTGCTATTAGAATAACTTTTCCAATATTTATAAGCGCGTACGAATATATCTGCTGTCAAATCTTCCGCATCCATAGCATCACCTATGTGAAAATATATGTAGTTGTAAACGGAGGAAAATTGTTTTTTATACAGTTCCTCAAACTCTACTTCTATTGACGCTGGATGCAAAACAATCTTATTCATGCAGTTTCCCCCTTACTATGTCTGCCATTGAGGTGCGGCACAGCGCATGGAATACTCTTATTCGGTCGCCGTCTGTATTATAATAATAAGCAGCTATGTTTTTTGCTGCTTGTGGCAGGATTTCACATAGCAAGCTAAAATTTTTATCATTTGTAGGCAGATAAATTTCTAATCTGCCGCCCGCGCGATAATCCGGATAATTCTCCAGGCCTAAAAAAGTGAGGAATTTGTCCGGATCATAATCGCCAAAAGCTGCGGTAAGTCCCATGAAATCCGCAATTATCTCATCATGTATCTCATTTTTTGCAGAATGATAAAGACGTTGTGTCATGTAATGGGCTACTTCATGCTCGCGTCGCAGAACAAGGGATTTTTTTCGCCATTCATCACTCTTAAGCCCAAATACTTCTGGAGTTACACCGCTGTAATATCGGTGGGAGAGCAATGCGATACAGTCTCGGTATAGTGCCGGGTCTTTGGGGATGCCATCTGTTGAGCTGTTGCGATGCATATTGATTCTCGCCCAGTTATTGTAGTTTTTGATGATAGTTGCCCCTCGGGATTTTGGCACGGGGCGAGAATCACAGCGATAGGCAAGGCTTTGTAGCAAGCGTATAAAATCAGTGTCAGCTTCACATTCAATAACCGGAAGACGGCCTGCCGGTGTTGGATGAAGATATACCATAATCCCCGCAGGTGCGATAGGTTTCCATGCCCCTTGAGGATACGAGGGAAGTATGCCGCGCTTCAACGCCACTAAAAGTTCGGGGTTTTTACTCTGGCCGCTTCCGATAGGAAAACTCAGCTCAACAAACATCTCACGAAGAATCTCCCAAGGTTCCCTGGTATGACGGCTAAGCAGTAACTCCCAGTCGCTGGCGAAAACTTCTTCCTGCAAGTTTTCTTCCATAGGAAATTTGGTAAAGCGGTTTTCGGCTATAAACTCTAATTCCATATCTGCCACCTAAAATATAATACTACTATGCCATTTGCCGTCTTGCCATTGCTGCAAAAGTCCCGTTTAACTTTATAAGCTCAGCATAAGTGCCTTCTTCTGTAACCCTGCCGCTTTCTAAAACAATGATGCGGTCACAGTCCTGTACGGTACTCAAGCGATGCGCAATAGTAATACGGGTAGCCTTGAGCTGGTTAATACTATCGCTAATAATTTTTTGCGTCTTGTTATCAAGGGCACTTGTCGCCTCGTCAAAAAATAATATCTTGGGGTTGCCTACCAGCGCCCGTGCAATCAGCAACCGTTGTCTCTGTCCGCCGGAGAGTGTACTGGCGCCTTCAGAAATCATGGTGTGTATACCCATAGGCATTTGCTGCAAGTCATCCTCCATACCTGCCTGCCTAACCGCCCGCCAGGCATCATCATGCGTGATACTGGGGTTAGAGCCGGCGATATTCTCAAAAATACTCCCAGCCATAAGCATACTGGATTGTAACACTACTCCAAGCTGACGCCGTACTGAACGTATGTCTAGTTGGTTTAGGCTAATTCTATCATAATAAATTTCACCGCTATCCGGTTGTTCAAAAGCCATTAAGATGCGAAATAAAGTGGATTTACCGCTGCCGGAAGGCCCTACAAGAGCCACATGCTCACCTCTACGGATTTGTATAGAAACATCTTTGATGATTTGAGGCCCACCCTTATCATAGCTAAAATTGATTCGGCTGAGTTCAATTTCGCCGGTTAAAGGCGGAGCCTCACTTTTCAAATCGTCATACTCCGGCACTGCTTGAAAAATCGGTTGAGCTGATTTATAGAGGGGAATCACAATATTGGCATCTATAACAGATTGTGAAAGCTGTACACCGCCTTGAATTAAACTCCCCAAGGCCGCATTAAAAGCGATAAATGAGCCGGCGGCGATCAACATACCATTTTGCTTAAACATAACCGCATAGATAATCATTGATGCAATCAACATAATAACCGAATTGCTTACCACCGACCAGTTGCCGATACTGCCTTTCTTATAGGTGATCTCGCGGGATTCTTTATACATTTTTGACCAATTATAAAAAGTACGTTTTTCTGATCCTGACATTTTAACTTTTGCCAGCCCGGAAAGCCAGCCGAACATCCTGCCGGAAATTTTGTTATTTATATCTATCTGCTTGCTGGCATATTTAATTTGACGCCAGCCAAGCAAAAGAGAAATAATTAAGGCAAGTGCCGCTATCCCCAGACCGTACCAGGCCAACCTGGTGCTTTTTACAAACATTACAATAATGTAAAAAACAGAAAAAATGCTGGTAATAATAGTATTTGCCACAGCACCTGAAAGTATCTGTTGAATTTGTGATATGCTCATTGCTCGCTCCATCAGTTCACCGGCAGTATATTTTTTAAAAAAGCCTACCGGCAGGCTTAATATTCTATCCCATACCGCAGGTTGCAAATCTCGCTCTACCACGCCGGATATCCGTTGCATGGCGAAAGCCCTGGTGATTTCAAAAGCGAAAGTAGTCAGCGCCATGGCCCCCATTAAGAACCCTATTTGAATAAGCAAGCTACGGTTGCCATCAGGAATAATGGTGTCAAAGACTGTTCCGGTTATGATTGGCGAAAGCATGCCAAGAAGCCCACCGCATAATCCCATTACGATTATCCAAATCCAGTCGGTCTTTCCTGTGCCTCTTAGCACAAAGCGTATAATATCCTTGCCGCCTAAGCTGTGCGCGGGCAGGCTGCGGTAGAACATCACGGCCTTTGGGTTGATTATGGCATAGTTATTTTTTGTTACCTTTGTTCTTTCTTTGGTGGCGGGATTATACATAATATATCGTTTAGGGGATTTTTGTAACAGAGCAACCGGCTCTTCACTTTCCTCAAGCTTTGCCAGGAAGCTTCCACCTTCCTGGAGATACCATTTACCATTTAGTATAACTTCCCGCGTCCTAAAACATGAAGCTGATGCGATATCCCCTACTACATCGCCGGAGGCCGTTTTCTCTCGGATGGCTCTGGGAATTGTAATTTCCATGCCGTTCTCCTGTGCTACGGCGGCACAGGCTGCAATCAAAGGATTGTCCTCCGTATGAATTACTGAACCTTGCTCTTGTGCGCTGGGCACTACAGACTGTAAGTTATTGATAGCGGTCTGCATATAGTTATTTTCTCCAGCGTAACGGCGGCGGTTAGCAACTCTTGTTTGCCGGGCTTCTTCTTGCACTTGCTCGTCAAGCAGACGCATGATAGAATCATTAAACCCCTCAATACCGGTTTGGTCAAGTGCCAGACAAGCCGCTTCAATCCGTTCGCGGGAATAACCAAGCCGCCAGCAACATTTTTCAACCCATTCTTCTACAAAAGAACGCATATTGCCTGATAGAGATATCTGAGTTTGATTCAGTTCAATATCACTGGCCGGTACCGCCAGCAATCCTGCGCAGGTACCGTCTCCACGTTCAAAAGGATTTAAAGAAAAAAGTAGTTCACCTTCCAGCATTTGAAAAAGGAAAATGCGCGAACCGGTAGGCTGATCCTCAGTGCCTATTATGCTATGATATATATTAATAGTGCCCTCTAAGACAAAAAAAGCATCGCTTTCTTCCTTATGTATCCAAAAGGGGGCATTATCTTTTTTCTGTAAAGTCGCGATCACACACTCACCGCCGTTTCAATTAGCTCAGCATAAGGACCGGGAACATTTTTCATTTCATCGTGGGCGCCTCGTTGAACAATTTTACCGCGATGCATAACAATAATCTCGTCGCTGTCTCGGATAGTGCTTAAACGATGTGCCACAATAATACATGTACAACCCCGCCTGCGGATATTATCATTGACTATTTTTTCTGTACGCACATCTAACGCGCTGGTAGCTTCATCAAGAATTAAAATAGAGGGATTGATAGCTAAAGCCCTGGCAATTTCCAAACGCTGACGCTGACCGCCGCTGAAATTTGCGCCGCCTTCCCTGATAGTGCTTTTATACCCACCCTCGCGTGCGGCAATGTCATCGTGGATGCAAGCGTCCTTCGCGCCTCCCACTATATCCGCATCACTGATTGTTTCATCCCACATGGTTATATTGTCCTGAACAGTTCCCTCAAACATGCTGATATCCTGATCCACTACTGCCAGAGAGTTACTGATTACATTGCGCGGCAGATCGTCCCTGCTTACGCCATCAAACAAAATTTCGCCACCCCAAGGGCGGTTAATGCCCGCAAGCATTTTGGCAACCGTACTCTTACCGCTGCCGGAAGCTCCAACCAATGCCACGCGGGATCCAGGCTTTAGGCTTAGATTGAAATCTTCGATAAGCGGTTGTTCCAACACATTATAGCCAAAACTCAAGTTTTTTATCTCCACATAGCCCTCCAGCTTGCGGAAATCGGCTTCGCCGACAGCTTCAAGCGCTAAATCACGATCGGGGTCGCTGAATTTATCCACAGCATATTTATGTACATCATCAAGGCGGCTCATATCTCCCTTAAGCTGTTTTATCTTCATGCCCATCTGTGTAAGTTTGCTAATAGGATGCATAAAATTAACAATAAGGCTTTGATATGCGATCAATGTACCTACGGTCATATTGCCGTCCAAAATCTGCATCCCGCCCACGCACAAAACAATTACGCTGGCAAGCCCGGACATAAAGTTTGGCAGGGTAAACAAAATCTGGGCAAAGGCGCCCATCTTTTGTAGGGAATTTAACTGCTTGGCGTGGTAACCCGCCCATTTTGCAAAAAAGCTGGATTCCGAACCTGTGGCTTTAAGGGTTTCAATTATGAATAGCCCTGATACCGAAGTCCCGGCTAGCTTTCCCACATCTTGTTTCAGCTTACTATTTAAATCCTCAACTTTCCCGGAAGAATAAATAAAATACAATACATTTATAACCGCCAGCACTAGGGTTAGCATGGTAAGCAGCACATTATATTGCAACATAACAATAAAATAAAATATAAGCGTGATAACACCAATTACATTTTCCGCCAGTTGCCGTGACAAAAATTCTGCCACAGTATTGTTGGAATTCTGTCGGGAACTGATATCACCGGGGGAACGCTGTTGAAAAAATAATATGGGTAACCGTAAGATATGCCAAAAAAAGCTGCTGGCGCCACTTAGAGCAATCTTGGTTTCCATGCGCAATAGATATCGTTGTTGAATTCCTGTAAGAATGGCTTGTAGAAGCGCTGTAGCCCCCATGCACCAAAGCAGAGGCTTTAGCCATTCACTTCTGCCAGCCAATAGCAAATCGTCTATGAATATACGAGAGAAAGCCGGGATAATAAGACCTGGTATAACCAGCAGCAGCCCCACAATTACCAGGAATACAATTGCGCTTTGCACACCCCGCAGCCGTTTTGCCAATGAAGATATCATGGTGCTTTTTTGTCCGCTTCTCTCGAACTCTTCTGTAAGTTCAAAAGTTAGGACTACTCCGGTGAACGCCAGGTCAAACTCTTCATAGGAAAGAATCCGCCGTCCGCTTGCCGGATCGTTGATATATGCCTTGCCGTTTTTGAAACCTTCGAAAACCACAAAATGATTAAAATTCCAATGGATAATCATAGGGGGCTTCAACTTGGCTAAATCGGCTGGTTCTTTGCGGAAGCCTTTAACATCAAAGCCTATTTTCTTGGCCGCCCTTGCCATATTACCAGCCTTAACGCCATCCCTTGTGACACCACACTCTACACGTAACACTTCAAGCGGTATATATTTTTTATAATAGGCGCAAATCATGGCAAGAGAAGCTGAACCGCATTCTACCATTTCCATTTGTAGGATGCTGGGTGTGCGTACTCTGTTATTGATGCGCGGGGCTTCCTGCTTTGGTGCTTTTTTAGAAATTGCACTCATTGGTAATCCTCGCTTGATTGGAAAAGTTTCTTAATAAACGGAACGATCATATCAATAGGCCGCCGGTCGGATACTTTTATTTCTCCCCGGCAGATAGTGCCAGGGCTGATAGGGAGAGGCGCTCCTTTTGGAGTTGACCATTTGTAACCGCTTATAGTATTGTCATCGCGCAGCAGCTCTACTTCTACCTCAATAACGGCCGAGTTTCCGCCAAAAGCCATCACGAGTTGCTGATTTTGCAGAATAGACATTATATGTTCCTGAGTAACATACGAAGCCGACACTGACACAACCTGCCCGATAATATATCCATGCTCTTCCCTATTAACTGTAGTGGGTGATATATTTACCTCCATTCCATCTTCAACCAGTTTGCCTTTACCCATCGGTACATACATTTTGACATTGGAACTAACAGCTACCTGATCGCCCCGAACGATATTGCCAAGTACAAAACCTGGTTGTGCTAAATCGTATGGCTGAACCGTAAGTCCTGACACAATGCCGCTGAATTCCGCTATTATCGCAGTTTTTTTAGAATATTGAGTTTGCAGATATTCCAAGTGCTCTTGATAATCTTGTAATGTGACCTGCTTGCGATCGGCAAACTGTTCAATAAGTGAGGAGATTTGGTCACCTGTCTGGTTGTATGCTCCCCAAAGGTAATCGGTAAAAATATCATTAAGTAGTGTATTATTTGTCTGTGCCTGAATCAGTTGCAATCGGTAACCCTCAAGCTGCGACTGCATTGAAACAAGCGAAGAATCAAAGCTCGGCTTGTTGAGCTCTTTGTCAAAATTTCCTAAGTCGCCATTATTAATGTCGTGGCTTCTTAATTCAATTTCTCTCAATAATCTTGATACTTCATCCCTTGACGAATCAAGTTGATTTTTGGAGATATCTCCCAAATCGAATAAAATTTCCGCATCTTCCAATTCTTTTTGTGCTTTTTCCAAATCTACTTCAAGCTGCTTATTATATTGTAATATTTGCCCCTCCAGCATTGCTATCTGTCTTCTGAGCGCATTAATTTGCTGTGCTTGCTGTTCCTTTTGGTTAATAATATCCTGCTCGTTTTTCTCTGCTTCCAATCTTTGTGCCTCATGCTGAACACGAGCAGAACGAATTTGCCCCAATAACGGGGCAAATTGAGAGTATACTTCGTTGCTAAGAGAGTAAATATCAAAATCAAGTGACTCCACATTTACTGTATCCAATGCGTCAATGCTTTTCTGCACCTGCTCAATTTGCTGCGTTAACTCGTCTTGTGTAACACGGGCAATAATCTGCCCCTTTTCTACATAGCTCCCTTCTTGCACGTAGACATCGGTAATCTGGCCACTGGTTTGAGAAGTAATACTCACAATCCCATCACCGTACATTAATATACCGTTGCCGCTTACTTTATCTGATACTATACCTAAAAAACCCCAAACTACTGCGGCAAAAAGCAAAATTGCTAAGGAAACTATCGCCACCCAACCTATCGGTGAAATAACCGTTATTTTTTGGTCAAGTTGTTCTGGTGAGGATAGCCGATCCAAAGAAACTTTCCGAAATAATGAGCTTTGTTCTGACATATATTCCATCACGCCTTTATAAAGAGTGTTGCTTTATTAATACGATAATATGGCAATAACACGTTTTATCCTGCGTTTTAGTTTTGTTTAGCCCGTTGATAATTGCCCGATAATCAACAGCCTCTAAAACCAATACCCCTCCGATTCACAAAATACAGATTGTTGATCAGATAATAAGCCTTCCATTCCGTATTGTTTGCTTTGCACTATTATTAAGGCGCCCTATAGTTATATTTAAATAGGTTCTAGTTGGCATTGTGAGATAAAGTATTCAAAAATCTTTGTTTTGCAGTCGTTTCCGTCCAGCAATAAAGGCAATACCTCTGAATAATAATTTCAGTACAAACTGTAATAATATACTCTCCGACAGGTATAGCGTTTATTTGTACTCCTTGGCCAGTGTGCAGAGTACTGAAATTATTCACCTGTAAAGAAAAACCCTCACCTTTCCATTTCAAATATGCTTCCTTTCGTGTCCAAATCTCATAAAAGCGCCAATCTCTTCCTTCCGCTTCAGAAATTACATAATTTTGCTCATCAGTTGTAAAAAACTCTTTGCATATTTTGCATCTATCAATATGGTTTGTATTGTTTACCACCTTTTCAATGTCAACGCCAACGTTTCTTTTTGCAATAGCAACAGCGATAGCGTTTCTAGTATGTGAGAGGTTAAAAGCAAATAAATATCCTCCCAGTAAATATGGTTTTCCGTTATTTGTTTGAGAAAACACTAAAGCATCATTTGTTAAGCCTAGATGTTTACAGGCTAAATAACGTACTAAGAGATCCGCATATAAGGATAGTTTTTTATCAATATAGTGCCTGTATCTTAAAAGTTTCTTTTGTTTTTCCAATGAAACAAACTGGAACAATTCCAGCTCTTCCCCGGTGAGAGGATCATCGTTAATTGGCAAAAAGACTATCTCTACTAACATATGGGCGCCTCGATTTACTCCGAATTACCAGATTCACTAGCAATTTTTTCGCCTAGCAAGGCGGAGGAGCTGAAGCGTAGCCTACAGCTACGTGAAGCGACGACAACGCAGTCTAGGCGCAAAACGGGCAGCGAAGGCTGTATTAAAGCCTATTGGCTAATCCGCTCCGCCGCCGGAGCATTAGAATTCGAAAATCGTGTATCCTGCCACTCCTTACGTAAATCTTTCGGGTATCATGTCTAAAAAAGCGGTATATCACCAATAGTTATAATGGAAATCTATAATCTTAGTGCTCTTGCAATTATTCGAAGATATTTGGAGGTCATACAAAATGATTAATATGCTATATATCTGTCATAAGTACAAGTTGAATAATCATCACAAAAGTTATTTACTATTAATATGACTAAAATTATGTAATAAAAATAATAATTTTACAATTATTGTTTTAATTATTTTTCATATGCTTACACATAATTGTAATACACGTATCTCATTTTTCACTGGCATTTCACTCGCATTTCAGACTTATTTACAAGAAATATTATATTTAATCTGAATAAAATGTATAGTATTCAACTAATGCGGGCTTTGCCCTTAAGATGCCAGAAGCTAGATTGTCTTTTTACCGTTGGCAAAGCCAAAGTGTTATTAGCCGATATTTTTATCGCGTATTCAGGCTTGAACTTGCCTATATAAATGCTCAAACTTTTTGCCTTACTGTTATCAGCGGATTTGACTTCGATAGGGATTATCTTTCCGTCTCGCTGTATGACAAAATCCATTTCGGCTTCCCCTTCGCTGAACCAAGTATAGCACGCATCCGTGCTTGGCATTAGCTTGCCAAAAGGCGTTGTTTTTACTTTGCCGTATACTCCTTTTTGAATGCGTGCTAACTCGTCTTTATCCATAAGGCGCTTCATGTTTATTTTGTTTTTTGTATATCGCTTTAGCGCTGTGATAACCAAATCCTGGTCCAGTCTACCAGTGTTCTTTATACAATCACAGATAAAGCATGGGCGTAACACAGAGAGCATCAATACTTGAACATCTGCGGCAATTTAAGCCACTGCCATCCGAACGCGGCGATAAGCCCGATAGGTCAATCGAAATAGAAAAATAATCATATTCATATATTTTTGGCGAACACTATCTTCAGTTTACGGTCATAATACTCATATAAAAAACTAGACAAAAGGCAAATATTTTTGCATATATACTGCAAAAACTTTACAATTGAAAAGAGTTGTGGTACAATCAATGCAAATCGGAGGCAATCTTTATGATAGCAAGAAAAGAATATCTTGATAGCCTAATCAGTTTTCGGGATAAACAGCTTATTAAGGTGGTTACAGGCATACGCCGTTGCGGCAAGTCCACTCTGTTCGAGCTTTATCAGGACTATCTTCGGGCTGACGGCGTTACTGATGATCAAATAGTTTTTATCAACCTTGAAGAAGGCGAGTTTGCTGACATAGAAACCAGCAAACAGCTATATGTCTATGTGAATGAAAGGTTACTGCCGGACAAAAAGATGTACATTTTTCTTGATGAAGTTCAGCGCGTTACAGATTTTCAGAAAGCCGTTGACAGCCTGTACATCAAGAAAAATTGCGATGTTTATATTACGGGCTCAAATGCTTATTTGCTTTCCGGCGAATTGGCAACCTTGCTTTCAGGTAGGTATGTGGAGATAAAAATGCTTCCGTTATCGTTTAAGGAATACGTTTCTGTGTTTCCTAAAGATACGAGTGTTGACCGCCTATATGGGGATTTTATACTAAACAGTGCGTTTCCTTATGCCCTAGAGTTTAAAAAGCAGAAAGACAGGCGGCAGTATTTACAAGGCATATTCGATACGATAGTACTGAAAGATATAGTTGCCCGCAGGAAATTCCCGGATATTGAAATGCTCAAAAGTGTGGTTCGTTTCATGTTCCACAACATCGGCAATATCTGTTCCACAAAAAGCATTTCCGATACGATGACTTCCGCAGGGCGAAAAATAGCGGTTCATACGGTGGAAAGTTATCTTTCGGCTCTAATCGATAGCTTCATCCTTTACAAGATCGGTCGATATGATATCAAAGGGAAGCAGCACTTAAAAACAGGTGACAAATACTATTCCGCCGATGTCGGGCTGCGGTACGCCATGCTCGGCACGAAAAAAGCCGACGATGGGCATATCCTCGAAAATATCGTATTTTTGGAGCTTCTGCGCCGTGGATATGAGGTCTACATCGGCAAGGTCAGAACTACTGAGGTTGACTTTATCGCAATCAGCGATGAGGGTGAGGAATATTATCAAGTCGCTTACACATTAATAGACGCAACGGGCGATATCCTGAAACGGGAGCTTGCGCCTTTGGAAGCAATAAATGACCACAATCCAAAATATATTTTAACGATGGATCATAGTCCGCTGACCTCGCACAATGGCATTAAACAGATTAATGCTCTTGACTGGTTACTTAGGTAGCTGGGAGCAGACATAGTTTTCCGTCATCCCGTCCTTAAAATCATTTAATTCGCTTAGCTAAAAAAGAACATCATTCGCAAAGAAATTTCTGAACGTAGCCATACATATGATAAAATATTTTTTGATATGACTGGCTTTATATGTTATTCCTTCGAATAAACATTAAAATAAAACATGATTATAGGCGCTTCTCAAGCTAGAGTGCATGATTTAGGAGGAGTCAGGAGTCAGAAGTCAGAAGTCAGAATATCTAAAGAAACAAACCAATAAGAGCAAGCTATGAGATTTTATGCTGCTTTTAGAAGAGTTTTGTTTTTATGTTGAGGAATGCAGATACTATTTGATTCTAGCTAAAGATCTTGAGTATTATGACGTTCAGGAAACTTCCTAATTTACTAAACGAAGTCAGCAAATTATTCGTGAATTGCAAATTACTGGATGCATACTCTAAAGGTGTT
Source organism: Bacillota bacterium (assembly GCA_009778255.1). Classification (GTDB taxonomy): domain Bacteria; phylum Bacillota; class Dehalobacteriia; order UBA4068; family UBA4068; genus WRKD01. Next base: position 17,134 of record WRKD01000230.1, on the reverse strand, counting down.
CAATTCCATTCTGACTTCTGGCTCCTGGCTACTTGGGTTGCTGGCAAAGCCCGCCCTATGATAATGGTGTGGGCATTTGAAAATTTTGTAACACACTAAGATTGCATATGGATGGGGTGAGTATATTTGAAAATTGTCATTGAGGAACCGCAAGATGGCGAAGAAGAACAAATAATTGTCAAATGCCATCAGATGAGCCTTGAACTCCTCCGTGTACTTACCCTGTTGAAAGCGCAGAACGCGCTTATAGCCTATAACGGAAATGAAATTCACCGTGTACAGCCAGTCGGGATCTACTATATTGAAGTTGTGGACAATAAGACCTTTCTTTATTGTAAGGACAAAATATATGAATCGAAGCAAAGGCTTTATGAGTTAGAGGAAGCCCTTGGCAACGGTGATTTTTTACGGGTATCAAAATCGGTGATATTGAATTTGAGCAAGATAAGGATGCTTAGCCCCGCGTTAAGCGGACGGTTTGAAGCTACGCTGAACAATGGCGAAAGGGTAATTATTTCAAGACAGTATGTCAATGATTTGAAAAAAAGGCTCGGTATTTAGGGGGTGTCAAAATGCGTATAGGGGATTTGGTAAAAACTATGGTCCACTCTTACTTTGTAATTACAACAGGAATTATCGCGTCAATGTACGTGTTCTGTCTGATATTTAACCGAAATGCCGTCTATTCACTTGACGATATTGGAAGAATACTGTTGATGGCCCTTGCCAGTGATTTACCCTTTATCATATTTTATTCACGCAAGGAGCTTGGCAAAAAGCAGATGTTGATTCGCCAGATTATTCATATTCCGTTTTTGTTGGCTGTGCTTTTCTATTTTGCCCAACTTTGGGATTGGGTCAGAATGAACAGTCCCACGGAGGTTATTGTATTTATTGCGCTTGTTCTCGTTGTTTACGCCGCAGTCTTGGCTATTGCAACTTTTCAAGATAAAAAATTGGCAGATAAATTAAACGACAGATTGAAACAGCGATACCATTCTTAACAAATATACACACTACAGGACAGTAGGCTGCCTACAACTTACTGTCCTTTTTTTGCGTCTTACATTGTCATATTTACAACTTGCCTTGACTCTGTTGTATGCTCTGAAAGCCTTTGTTATAATGACTTCAGGGAGGTGAATTACACTATGAATAAGGTAATTGAAGTAACCAATCTGAGAAAAAACTATGGCAGCTTTACTGCTGTAAAGGGCATTGGTTTTTATGTTGAACAGGGGAAATTATTTTCTTTTCTTGGCCCAAACGGGGCGGGCAAATCGACCACAATCGACATACTATGCACGTTGATGAGCGCAAGCGGTGGAGAGGTTACCATAAATGGACTTGACCTTCACCGGGAAGGTAAAACGATCCGGCAAATGATCGGCGTAGTGTTTCAAGACGGAGTGCTGGACGATCTGCTTACTGTGCGTGAAAATCTGACCATTAGAGCAGGATTGTACACATTGAACAAGGCTGAGATCAGGAAAGCTGTATATGAGGTGATACAAATGACAGAGCTTAATGAGTTTGTTGACCGACCCTACGGAAAGCTTTCGGGCGGCCAACGGCGCAGAGCTGATATCGCGCGGGCGTTGATTAACACACCAAAAATTTTGTTCCTTGATGAACCGACCACTGGTCTTGACCCGCAAACCCGTAAAAGTATTTGGAATACGATTAGGCAGCTTCAAACGAAAACAGGCATGACTGTTTTTCTGACAACGCACTATATGGAAGAAGCGGCAGAATCCGATTATGTCATCGTGATTGACCACGGCGAAGTCGCGGCCAAAGGTACGCCCGCCGAACTCAAAACACATTATGCCACCGACACTTTAAGATTGTCTGCTGTGGATGAAGCCGCACTACGGCAAGCTATACAGGATTTAGCGCTTGATTTTACTCATTTTGGCAACGAATTTGTTGTGAAATTGTCCGATACTATGGCGGCAATACCTATAGTGGAAAGATGCCGTGCCTGTATTAGCAGTTTTCAAGTATTGCAGGGAACGATGGATGATGCCTTTATTGGTATTACGGGAAGGGAGCTGCGGCAATGAGAGTTTTTATGAAACGCAACTTAAAATTATTCTTCCGCGACAGAAGCGCTGTGTTCTTTTCACTACTGGCTATTCTCATCATTATTGTCCTTTATACGATTTTTTTAGGAGATGTTTGGCTGACTGATTCTATGAAAGACATCCCCTATGCGGATGTCTTAATGAACAATTGGCTTGTAGCCGGACTTCTTGCCGTAGCCTCGGTAACTACGACTATGGGTGCGTTTGGGGTTATGATTGATGATAAAGTCAAAAAAATCAATAAGGATTTCAATTCTTCACCCATCAAAAGAAGCAGTGTCGTAGGTGGGTATATAGGAAGCGCGTTTTTAATAGCCGTGATTATGTCGCTTGTTACGGTTGTGATCTCTGAAATATATATTGTATTCAATGGAGGCGATTGGCTTTCGCTTACTGCCTGCGTAGAAATCTTTTTGTTAGTGATTCTTGCAACTATAACAAATACCTCAATGGTTTACTTCATCGTATCCTTTTTTAAGAGCCATAGCGCGTTTACTACAGCGAGTACCATCATAGGGACCCTGATCGGCTTTCTGACCGGCATTTATCTTCCCATTGGGGCTTTGCCCGGATCGGTACAAGCGGTTATTAAGGTATTCCCTGTATCACACGGCGCGTCACTGTTTCGCCAAGTACTGATGGAAACTCCTTTGCAGTCCTCGTTTAACAGAATACCGATTGATTATTTGAATGAATTTAAAGAGTATATGGGTGTAACCTTCCGCTTCGGTAATTACGTGGTCACTCCGTGGGTCAGCATTATAATTTTAATGGGCACAGCAGTTGTCTTTTATAGTTTATCACTTTTAAATATGTCCAGAAAAAATAGCTAATAGCTTGATTGGCAGTATAAGCATAATATCGGTTGTATATATAAAAAGCCCCTCGGCGGCTGTACACTTACGCAAAGGGGCTTGGGATTTTTGTCAGTTCGGTGAGTTATAACGCGGCAGATTATTATTTTTACGATTATCGTTAAAAAATACTTGACAATCATAAATCATTGTACTATACTATGGTTGTCATGACATACACTAATAAAATCGGAAGGTGGTTTTCCGAAATGGAAAAGCAAACAGAAAAAATCAAACGGTTCAGCAAGGTTATCAGTGTCTTGTTAAACATCGCAACCATTGTATTCATTGTTTTGGCGGTAGCGGAACTACTTGCTTGGGTATGGACGACTAAGAATTTAGGTACGGAGATTGTCACGATCAACGGTGTGGATATGAATGTGCCACTGCTGTTCAAAATCGGCAATACCAGCGTTTGCCTTCCGATTATGTGGAAATCGGGCTATGATTTTTTGAACGCAAACGGATTCGTTCCCATTGTCGGATTGACCGGCTTCCTTAGTACCATATTTACACTGGTCGGCCTTCGTTTTGTAAGAAAAGTTTTTAAGCTACTCAGGGAAAATGGTTCCCCATTCCGTGATGATGTCATAAAGGCGTTAAAGAGGTTGGCGATTGTTTTGTTGGTCGTAGGTTGTGTGTCGGGCCTCGTCGCTTTCATCGCGGCAGGTGTCGTTTGGGTGCTTTGTCTAATTTTCGATTATGGCCGTTCACTTCAAAATGAAAGCGATACGACATTGTGAGGTGGTAAACGTGGCTATTATTTTACGGCTTGATAGAATGATGGCTGACAGAAAAATATCACTTAACGACCTAGCGGCGAAAGTGGGGATTGCCAATGTTAACCTATCAAATATCAAGACAGGCAAAGTCAGTGCAATCCGCTTTTCCACGCTCGACGCAATATGTGATGTTTTAGACTGTCAACCGGGTGATATTCTGGAATACAAACGAATGGCGAATGAAAATAAAAACGGCTAAAAAAAGAAGAACGAAGGACGTATCACCCGCTTTTACAAAGCATATGTGACCCACTCTGACGGTTAGGCTACGCCAGAACCGCCGTGGGCGCTGCCGTGGGCTTGTACGTAACAAACCATAGGGGTTTTTGCGGTGGGTTTGAATTTCCAGATGGTACTTGGTAGTTTTTGTAGCCATGCATATCACCAGCTTCATCAGTATGGCCATATTTTATCATGTAATACAATTTATATCAAGGATTATTTTTTAAATGTATGGCTACTATGAAGTGCTAAAGTAACACAAAACTGGCTGCTAAATATCTGAATGGCAGCCAGTTTTTTATGGAAAATGCGTGTCAAACTCAGGAAAAAGCGGTAAAAATATGGCAGGCAACGCAAAATAAAAATGCCTGCAACCCTATGGATAGCAGGCATTTTAGCTGGCGGAGTGGGCGAGATTCGAACTCGCGGTACCCGGAGGTACACTGCATTTCCAGTGCAGCTCGTTATGACCACTTCGATACCACTCCACAATATATAAACATTTACAAATACTGCATGAGCACGAATACCTTTGTATTATACAGAAAAAACCACTTGAATGCAAGTTGTTTTTTCTGGTAAATTCATAATAGTCTCCTGAACTGAAATAGCTTATGTTCTAAGTACCACAATCAAGTTCAAAGGCAGTATGCAAAGCTAATACTGCTTGTTTGATTTTCGTTTCATCTATAATACAGGAAATCTTGATCTCCGAAGTAGAAATCATATCTATATTACAACCCGTTTTTGCCAACACCTCAAACATACGCGCCGCCACGCCCGGATGCGTTAGCATTCCTGCGCCCACAATGGATATCTTGGCTTTATTATCGGAAAGCTCAAAATTCTCAGCTGCCAAATTCTTTACCAGCTCCCGTAAAATCGGTTCCACCCTATCACGCTCATCTCTTCCACAGGTAAAAGACAAGTCTTGTTTATCATTACGATTGCCACTTTGAATAATCATATCTACATTCACAGCTTCCGCCGCCAAAGCGCCAAAAATTAGCCCGGCTACGCCCGGTGTATCGGGCACTGCGAACAAGGTTATTTTGAGCACATTTAAATCATGGGCTACTCCGCAAACTATCAATTCTTTTTCCAGCTCCTTATTCATAAGAGCCTCCTCCTGCACTATCGTACCTTCATGGTAATTAAAGCTAGAACGCACATGCAACCTCACACCATATTGCTTTGCCAATTCCACACTGCGCGGTTGCAAAACAAGTGCGCCCATAGAAGCCATTTCCAGCATTTCGTCATATGAAATAAACGGCATTTTCCATGCTTTTTTAACAATACGCGGATCGGCAGAATACACACCTTCAACATCGGTGAATATCTCACAGCTTTCAGCTTTGAGCGCTACAGCCAAAGCCACCGCACTGGTATCGGAGCCGCCGCGCCCCAGAGTAATAATATCTTCCATCTTATCCACACCCTGAAAACCAGCAGCCACCACCACTTTACCAGAGGCTAATTCCTGCTCTACTCTTTCACATTCCATGCAAAGAATACGTCCGTTACCAAAATTACCATCTGTACGGAAGCCGGCCATACGCCCGGTTAAAGAAATCGCAGGCACCCCCATATCCAATAGAGTCATAGCCAACAAAGCAATGGTCTGCTGTTCGCCGGTAGCCATTAACATATCCATCTCACGCTTATGTTTAAGTCGGCTCAACTGACCTGCCAAAGCAATCAAGTCATCGGTTGTATCGCCCATAGCAGATACCACCACTACTACCTGATGTCCATGCGCCACCGTTTCACTCACCCTGCGAGCTACAGAACGCAAACGCTCGGCATTAGCCACCGAGCTGCCGCCATATTTTTGTACCACAACAGCCATATTATCCCTCACAATTCCTAGCAATATTATGTGGGGTCAGAAAACTATACAACAAGAGTCCCTATATTATCCGGGCTTACTAGCATGATGTCTGCCTGAATCCGTTCCAGGGCAAAAGCGCTACGCATAGCTTCGCCAATAGCTATACCTTGCTCTTTTTCTCCTTCATAAAAAGCTATCATTGTGGGTCCTGAACCGGATATGGCACAACCCAAAGCACCCGCAGCTTGCGCTGCTTGCGCCACTGCGCCGCCGCCTGGAATCAGCTTTAAACGATGCACTTGATGTAAACGGTCTTTTAGCATTTCTCCAAAACCATGTAAATCTCCCTCTGCCAAAGAAAGAACCATAAATGCCGCGTGGCTGAGATTATAAACTGCATCAGTTAGCATCACCTTTTGCGGCAAAATAAAACGCGCCCTTTTAGTAGAAACTGTAAAATCCGGCACCGCCAGAACCGACTTAAGCGATGGCGGTAATGCTAAACGTTTTACTCTTTGCTCATTTCCCTCATGAACGATAACAATAAACCCGCCTAAAAGAGCCGGAGCCACATTATCCGCATGTCCCTCGATTTCTGTAGCTAATAATAGTAATTTATCTTTTGATAAAGGCTGGCCTAAAACATGATTAGCGGCATAAAGACCTCCTACAATAGCTGCGGAAGAAGAACCCATGCCGCGGGAAAGGGGGATATTATTATGGGCAATAATAGATAACATAGCCGAGCCGCTATTCGTACTATCGTAAACAGCCTGAGCAGCGCGGAGTATTAAGTTTTGCGCGTTCACCGGTAAATGCTTGGCGCCATGCCCCACTATTTGTACGGAAGCTTTACTCGCTTCCTCAAAATCCAGATAATTGTAATATCCTAAAGCCATACCAAAGCTATCAAATCCACAGCCCAAATTAGCCGTGGTGGCAGGTATACGTATTCTCATGCTTCGCTGTCCTCTACGCGAATCACACTGCCAATTTCCGCTACACACTCCAAAGCAGCTATTTCTCCAAGCGCATTGTGTAAATGTTGATGATTAACTTCATGGGTGATCAATACAATTTCCGCTGCCCCATCTTCCATACTACGCTTTTGCACAACTGAAGCCATACTCACCTGCTGTTCACCCAGTTTGGCAGTAATAGCGGCGAATACACCCGGTAAATCTATTGCCTGTAACCGTACATAATATTTACTTTTAGTCTCAGAAAGCTGTTTAACAGGTAAGCTGCGATAGCATGTACAACCCCAACGTGCGCGTCCATTATGGGCAATATTTCGTGCTGCGCTGATAATATCTGCCGCCACAGCACTGCCGGTTGGCAAAGCACCGGCGCCCCGTCCATATAGCATAGCGTTTTCAAGCGCATCTCCTTCAATAAAAACAGCATTATAACTATCTCGTACCGCCGCCAAAGGATGACTTTTTTTGATCATCGCCGGATGCACGCGAGCTTCTATAATCTGCCCGTCACTTCTCGCTATGCCTAACATCTTAATTACATAGCCGAATTCCCCGGCATAAGCAATATCCCATTGCGTTATTCCGCTAATGCCTTCCGTGGGTATCATATCGTCTTTAACGCGGCTGTTAAAGGCAATAGAAGCCAAAATGGCAATTTTACGCGCCGCGTCATGACCTTCAATATCATTTTCCGCTTCCGCTTCAGCATAGCCTAAACGCTTGGCTTCAGCTAAAGCATCTGCAAAGCTTATGCCATATTCTGTCATATTGGTTAAAATATAGTTAGTAGTGCCATTAACTATGCCTAATATTCTTATTATATTATTAGCCGCAAAACCTTCTTTCATAGCCGCGATGATAGGAATGCCCCCACATACGCTGCCTTCGAAAAATAAATCAACTTTGTTCTCGGCAGCCAGAGCCAATAATTCACCTCCATGAGAAGCCATTATATCTTTATTTGCTGTTACCACACTTTTACCTGCACTTAGCGCAGCACCAATAAAATCGTGGGCTGCCGACGCGGCACCTATCAGTTCAACCACTATATCAAGGGTAGGGTCGTCAACCAAAGCCTGCCAAGTAGAGCTAACCTTTATATCGGCTAAATTGTACTGTTCTAACACAGCAGCGGCATGTTGTACATCTATATCTGCCACATGGGTAACACGAATTGGTAAAGCACGTGCACCGATGATATCGCGATTATGCATCAGCACATCAAGTGTACCTGTTCCCACTGTACCTAAACCGCATATACCCACGTTTATTTTCAGTTTATTAAATTTGTCGGGGCTTATTGCTTCACGCCTCGGCATAGATACTAATCCAGAGCTCCCGCTTTTATGGCTCCGCCTTCTACGCTGGGAATATTCATAGCTTTTCATCATGCAACCCCTTTCATAAGTTGAAATTATATAAAATAGTATACCAATATTTTTTAGGCAGCGCAATAAAAAATTATAGGGCGCCTCTAATTACTCCGAATTTGACTATAGATGGTTTATTTCGTTTCTTGGAAATGATCCTCTTTGATACAAATCCCACAAGCAACCTTCCAATACCCCGCCCGCGCTAACTTTTAACTCAGTCAATGATAACAAACGATAAAAAACAACCAATATTAACAACCCTTCACAAATAATTTCACCACGACGCTCAAGCAAGGGCGAAAAAGCGCAACGCTCGGCAATTGTTAAGGGCTGTAGTATGGTTATCAACTCTTCTACTTCTTCTATTTTTAAGCAATAGCCTTCCACAGTTTTCCGGTCATATTCTTGGCAGCCCATAATGAGGGCGGCGGCTGTGGTGATAGTACCGCCAACTCCAATAATTAGTTCGGCTTTATCATCATCCTCTTCCCGGTCAATGAAAGCCAGCGCTTCAATAATTTCATTTATTTGCCAGCCGGCTACATGTGCGCGCACTGCTCCCACATTTGCACTAATAGTACTCAAGCGATTCTTACGCCAGCGAATCAATTCGCTGGAATTTCCGCCAATATCCAGTACTATTATATGATTCATGCCATAAGCCAAAGCCGAAGCAGCCGCACCGAAAAATGAAAAGCGGGCTTCTTCCTGCCCCGAGAGTATTTCTATCTGCCAGCCGCAAGAATCGCGCACTGCCTGCAGCAATAGTTGTGCATTAGCGGCGTCTCGCACTGCAGAAGTAGCTATAACGCGCACTTTTTCAACTCCAAGGCTGCTAAGTAAGCTATGATACTCCTTAAGCGCTTCTACAGTTTCTTCTATACGCTTCTTTTTTAATAAGCCTGGCTTACTGCTTGCCCCCAATCTGGTCGTGCGCAAAGCACTAAATAGAGGGTTTTTAGTATTTCCCGGCTTTATTACACTATCAGTTAAAGGTGGTCGAAAGTGAGCATCCTCCCTTTCGACCACCAATAATTGCACCGTATTAGAACCGATATCTATCGCGGCCCACTTCTCCATAGTTAAATTTGTACTCCTATCTTCCTTTACGATTATCTTGATGCCTTTTCAAGGTAACCAGCTTTTCATTGCTTTCTTTCATAAAACGCACAAGTTTATCTTCAAAATTCTCTTCTTTCAAATGAGTCGCTTCAAAATACTGCGGTGGCGGCAAAGCAGACGCCGCTTGCTTAATAGAAAGGCCAATTTTGCCAACGCCTGCTATATCTATAACCTTAACCATCACCATATCTTTTTCAGATAAGTAATCTTTAATGTCGCGCACAAAAACATCTGCTACCTCAGAAATATGAACTAAGCCTACGCGGCCGTCTGGTAGTTCAACAAATGCGCCAAATTTACTTATACCGGTAACACGCCCTTCTACGACGCTACCTACAGTTATCGGCATAAAAGCAAAATCCCCCTAAAAACTTCTGAGTTTTGGTATAATTATAATATTTTTAGGGAATGTTGTCAATACGAAAATAATATGTAACAGGAGTTTTACTTAAACAACTTAATGGGTCACATCTTTATCTTTTATTTTTTCATCCAATTCACGTACATCGCTTATTTCTGCCGGAGAAACTACGATTTCTCCTAATTTTACCATACCTAAACTGCCTCGTGCTATTTGCTCCAAATAAGAATCACTATAATATAATTTTAAATGCTCTTGCTGACGCCGGTATTCATCTTGGGCTTCTGTTAACTTCTGTTGATACTCTTCAACTTCATCTTGTATCGCCTGATAACGATGATACTGCGAGCCAAGTTTAAGCATCAGAAAACAAACCGCGCAAATAACCAGTAATCTAGACCAGCAAAAACGTTTTTTACTCTTCTCCCGCATTGTCTCCAAGAGAATCTTCCTCCTCTAAATCAAATAGCTTTAGTACCGAGCCGGGTATTACGATAACACTTTCATAGCCTTTAGCACGAGCACGATTATAAAGTGTAGCAATCGTACTTTCGGCCAGGGCCAGTGTATTGGCGATACTCTTAGCGGAATAACCACTTTCTTTAAGCGTTACTACTTGTTTTTCCCTAAAGCTTAGTTTTTCTGCTCCTCGTATCTCTATCTTCACAGCATCGCCCCTTAAAACTATTATTCGCATTATAACACATTGGTATTTACAAATCAAGTACAAATTTTTTACAAAAATACAAGCAACTCCCAGCAGAAAATTGCAAATATGGGCAGACTAATTTTGCTCTTGCCCAGTACATTATTATATGGTATATTAATACTAAGGCTGCTTTGATAGTCAGTATCCGGTATTCAGTGGTCAAAATGTAGAGGGTGTATCCATTGTTAAAAGACAATAATCAAGATATCATTATGCAAAGCTTTCTCTATTTAGTAGAGAAAGCAGAAAAGCATGCTTCAATTGCTGCTGAAACAGCTAATGCCGCCAATAATTTAGTAAAAAAGCTTTTAGGTAATCATAGTATATCAACAGACCTAATTACTGATCATGAATTACATGAAATTCAACTACTTAAATGCCGAAATGACATGGAAATAGCGCAACAGCGTGCTAAACAGGCAGAACAAGAATATCAACAGCTAAAAAGCCATGTAGATGAATTACAATTGCTGCGGCAAAGCACTTCCCAAATACAACCTAATGCACAGGAAAATGAGATACTTCATTCAATATATCATTCCCTGCCTACTGAACAGCCTTTACCACCACAGCCGCATCAAGTTACATCACCCGTACATCCCGAGTTACCACCGGAAACTGTAAAATATACGGCAACCGGCAACACTGGCTTACCAAGAAACCAAATAACAGGTATTTTAGCTACTGCAGAACCGCCTAATATGGCGAAACCGCAACTGTCAGCATCAGGTTTTGGTCCTATAGAGCAAGCTGTTTCAACCATTAAAACTGCTACACCGGCTAAGCTGGAAATTAAAAAAGATAGCCACACCTGGCAGTATTTTACCATGCCATTAGTAGCTTTAGTACTCCTCGTATGCTTACGCCTTTTGGTATTTGATGTTGTTCAGGTAAGCGGTATATCCATGACCCCTACCATACAGCCAATGGATAGCTTAATAAGCAGCAAAATTGCTTATAGGCTACATGACCCTCAGCGTTTCGATATAATACTATTAGATGCGCCAGATCAATCCGGTTATTTTATTAAACGCATCATTGGTTTGCCCAATGAACAGATTATGATTATGGACGGGTCGGTTTATATTAACGGAGAATTGTTAGATGAAGAGTTTCTCGATAATATTTACACTACCGGAAATATCGATACCATAATACCGGCAGATTCTTATTTTGTTATGGGCGATAACCGCCCAGCTAGCCTAGATAGCCGCGCCGATACCATCAACAGCATAGCAAAAGAACACATAAATGGTAAAGCCATACTCCGATTTTATCCTTTTAATAGTTTTAAAATGCTATAAACTAAGAAAAGTTTAAAAACTTAGTTTAAACTGGAGGATGCTTGAATAATGAGAAACATTTATTTTACAAGAACAGCGTTAAATGACCTGCCTGGTTTATCGGCATTGAACAAAATCGATGGGAAAGCAGCGGAGAAAGCTACTGTTCAAAGCTTACTGCAATTGGCGGAAGAAACAGAGAAACAAACTTCATTAGCTATTCAGACCATTAAAGCAGCCAATATTTCTGCTCGCGAAAAAATAATCAATGTTACGGTAGCAGGAATTAAAGATTATTCAGAAATAGAAACAGCTGTACAAAACCAACTGTCTACTCTGCAAAATCATGCTTTAGCGGTTACAAAAAGTTTGGATTGTCTTGATAAATCGAATGATTTATTAACACTGCTTTCTCAAGAAATTCTTCAACTTAATTCAGATATGAGCCAAGCGCAAGAAGAAGCTACTTTAGCTCACGAAAAAGCTGAAAAAGCCAGTTTGGAATACTTTGAAAAACAAGTTTACGCCTTAGATACCCCAAATGAATATGCCCAAGCAAAAAATCAGATTCCTCAGTCTTACAGAACTTATGAGCTGGAACAGGAATGGGATCGTTTAGCTCAAAAAGAATTTCTTTTGGCAAAAGAAGAGGCAGATATAGCTCGTAAGCAGGCAGAACAAGCCGGCTTGGAAGCTGAAGACAAAAGATTCCGTGTTTTAAGCATACAAGATGCTTTAGCCAAAGCTAAACGTGCCTACGATCTTGGTCAAGCTCAAATACATCAGTATCATCAAAACTATCAATTGGCTCAACAATGGGCGTTTTCTGCCAAAAATGAGTATTTGCAAATGAAGGGGCAGCTCGATAGGCTAATGGAATCTTCGTCGCAATTGCTTAATCAAGAAATTGCTACACCTATTTCAACAGCTTTTGCGCAGGCGCAGGCGCAGGCACAGGCAGAGCCTAGTAACGCCGCAGCAAATTATAGTATAGTGCCGTCTACACCCTATAGCGAACCGCCACCAGATCTTTCAACAGCTATGCCTGTTGTTGCCCAAAAGCCAAATACCCCGCCGCTTGCGGAAGAGGCTTCGCCTTTGCCCAAAACGCCGCCACTTCCGGCAGATGTTCCGCCTTTGCCCAAAACGCCGCCACTTCCGGCAGATGTTTCGCCTTTGCCCAAAACGCCGCCACTTCCGGCAGATGTTCCGCCACTGCCACTTCAGCCTTCTGCCTTTGCCACTATTCAATCGTTACCAAATCTGCCACCAACTATTCCTCCTGTTTCTCCTTTGCCGCATCAAATATCCGACCTTCCAAATGCGGTACCATTACCAAAAGAGCCTATTGCTAATCTTGATCAGCTGACACAAAATGAGCTTTCGCAGTCGCAAGGCACAGTAACACATGAGCCTAAACCAACTAAAAAAATCAAAGAAAACAAAAGACTGGAAACTAAAAAAAGAAAAGCCGCCAAAAAGCTTAAGGCCGAAGCAAAAACTAACAATTCCCAAGTATTTCTTTATTTAAGAGTGTTGATAATAACCATGGTGGCAGCTATTTGCCTGCGTCTATTTATAATCGATGTGGCGCAGGTGAATGGCAATTCCATGAACCCCACTCTCGACAACGCTGATATATTATTGATTAGCAAAATTTCCGTAAAAATCAATGCCCCGCAGCGTTACGATATAATAATGCTCGATGTTCCCGATAGGTCTTCTCAGCTGATAAAAAGGATTATCGGCTTACCCAATGAGCATATTGCCATAACAGACGGTTTGGTGTTCATTAATGGAAGGCTTTTAGAGGAAGAATATTTAGATAATATCTATACTGATGGAGATATTAGTATAGTTTTACCGGATGGATACTACTTTGTAATGGGTGATAATCGTTTTGCCAGCCGCGATAGCAGATCAAAAAATATTGGCGCGGTAACTATTGATAATATTTATGGCAAGGCTATATTGCGTTTCTACCCATTAAATAGTTTTAGTTTATTGTAGCAGTTGATTATTACTTTTTTGGCAAAAGCATTGAGGCGATGCCATTAGTTTCACCTTATCAAAACTCATGCTTATGCCATCGTAAACCACAAAACCGTCGTTACTTAGTGGCAAGCCCAGTAAATACTTTAGCACTTCCAATGCTTGCATAGAGCCTAAAACACCTGGGGTAGCGCCAATAACACCTTCAGGTTGCGACGGCTCTTTTTTATATTCCCCTTGCGGAAAAAGGCAGCGTAAGCAAGGACTAATACCAGGAGTAACCGTTAATAACTGCCCCCCAAACCCTCCTACCCCTGCATGTACGAATGGAATGCCCAAAGTAACACAGGCATCATTAAGCACAAAACGGCCGGCAAAATTATCCAAGCAATCCAGAGCAATATCGTAGTTTGGCAAAATACTTTCGGCTAAGTTCTTACTAAGAAATTTCTCATATAACGTAGTTTCTAAATATGGATTTAAAGCCAGCAAACGCTTATGCGCTGCAGTAACTTTTGGTTTACCAATATCATCCATAGTATACAGCAACTGCCGATTAAGGTTAGAAATAGAAACCACATCTCCATCACATAGCCCCAAATGTCCAATTCCCATAGCAGCTAAATAATAAAGAGCCGGCGCGCCCAAACCGCCGCAGCCAACTACTAATACAGAGGCTTTCGCCAGCTTTTGCTGTCCCTCTTCGCCTATTTCTTTCATAATAATCTGGCGGTTATAAAGCTCTTTCCTTTTATCATCCGGGCACATCGACAATCCCCCTTCCTTAATAATAGCCATGTTTGGGGCGGATAAAAACTTTAATAAGCAAATTGCCGCGTTCTCCGCCTTGCTTACCCGGTTCTCCCATTCCTTTTATGGAAATAGCTTGCTCATTTTTTATTCCTTTAGGTATTTTTACCATAATTTTCTTACGCATCTTCATAGAACCTTTACCGAAGCATTTCGGGCAAGTTTCGCTGGCACTTTTACCTCTGCCACGACAAGCAGGGCATTCTCGTGTTTGCGTCATTTTTCCAAAAGCATTCTGAGTTATTACACGCTCTTGCCCCGAGCCATGACAATGTGGGCAAATATCTGCTTTTGTTCCCGGTTTTAAGCCGTTGCCGCTGCAAGAAGTGCATATTTCAGCGAAATCGAAGCTTACCTCTTTATCTACGCCTAAAGCAGCTTCATTAGCCAATATATGTATAGAGACAGTTGTATCTCGCCCACGTTTGGGATCGCTTTTTGACCTGCCCTCACCAAAGATATCGCCAAAAGTACCGCCAAAATAATTGGCAAAATTGATATCACCGCCGCCAAAACCACCAAAGATCGGTCCACTGCTTTTATCCTGCTGATAAGCAAAATGACCCTGCTTATCGTACTCCGCTCTTTTTTGCGCATCAGAGAGTACAGCAAAAGCTTCATTTATTTCTTTAATTTTTTCTTCAGCTTCGGTATTATCGGGGTTGGCGTCCGGATGGTATTGTTTAACTAATTTGCGATATGCCGATTTTACCTCCGCTTCCTTGGCGTCTTTTTTTATTCCAAGGATTTCGTAGTAGTTATCTAAATTACCCATGTTAATGTTATACCTCTGCTAATTCCAATATTTTTGTGAATTTTACTCCCAATATAGCGCGGCGCAAAGCGCTTTCCGCCACCGCCATTCTCACCGCTATCGAGCGTACTCCTTTAGGCGAACGCGCCGAGAAAACTATCGGCGCATCATTATTTACAAAAGCAATAGAATACAACAAACCATCATTTCTGTAAACAGCCTGATAATCATTATATAAGGGCGGCATAAATCTCCAAAAAACAAGTTGTTCCTCTTTATCCCTATCTAAATAAACAACTGGTTTAAAATCATATTTTAGTAAAAACCGTTCCAGCAAAAGCTTGAACCTATCGCTTATGAGCTCATTTCGCGCATCATAATCGATATCGTAATACTTATACAAATCATGCGCCATCACAACTTGTGCGCTTTCACCCTTAGGTATAGTAGGCAGTGATGCATTTTCTGGCGATTCCATAACATAATAACGCATAAAAACCAATCCTTTTTAAAATAATCCCAACTGGATAAGACATTGACAGAAAAACCGCTTTTGCCTTATAATCATTATTAAGGGTGCCTCAATTTACTCCGAATAAGCTCGCTATTCTTAAAACTGTATTTGCCACGAAAAAATTTATACACAGGTATTATGAATATGAGAAAAACACCCCATAAATTTTTTATTTTAAATATTCTAATTGCTATACTGGCTTTAACTAGCAGCGGATGCAACAGCGCCCCTCCCGCGGAATATACTTTGCCGGAAAGCTATATTATCATCAACGCAGATACTTTTCCCGACCCCATTTTTCGCGACTTCGTTGCCGGTATAGATATAGACAAAAATCAAGATAGTTTACTTTCGGCTGCAGAAATGCTGGAAATTTTAGAGCTTGATTTATCAGATAAAGGTATTACCAGCTTACAAGGCATAGAGTTTTTCACCGCATTAAAATATCTGGATTGTTCCGAAAATCTGCTAATAGAGCTGGATATTAGCTGTAATTTTGAACTGGGGGCGCTCAATTGCCGCAATAATATGCTGACCTCTTTAGATATAAGTAAAAATACCAAGCTAGTAGCGCTAAGCTGTTCCAAAAACAATATGATAGATGAAACAGCTGTTAATGGCCTAGATAAAAATATAACTACCGCCTTTATTTTCGAGCCTCAAAACACATTAGAAGCCGCCAATTCACTACCAACCAGCGCCAAAACCGCCCTACCCAGCGCCTCTAAAGTGCTAGTGAACGGAAAAACAATTGCTTTTGACGCATATAATATTGAAAATAACAATTATTTTAAGCTGCGAGATATAGCTCAATCCCTAATAGGCAGCGCCAAACAGTTCGGGGTAAACTGGGATGAAAAAGCTAATGTCATCTTGCTCACCAGTAATAAAGCTTATAATGTAATGGGTGTGGAAATGATTAGCGGCAGTACAGATATTTGCGAAGCTACGAAAACAACTTCAAAAATTCATCTTGATGGCAAGGAAGTGCAGCTTACTGCCTATAATATTAATGGCAATAATTATTTTAAGCTACGCGATCTTGGTCAGGTTTTAGATTTTGGTGTTTCCTGGGATGCGGCAAAGAATACTATTAGTATCGATACCAGCAAGGGATATACGCCAGAGTAAATATCTTATCATACACCATTGTTTATTTGATTATACTGTATCAATAATAGTTTTACAACATGCCATCTTTAAGTCGCTTATCACAATTGGCGAATGTGTCAATGATATAGTTTTAGAAAGCAAAAGTTTTGACGAAGAAAGCGTTAAGGATAATCTTTTTGAATAGATTCCAAAGCTTTCTTTTCTGCGCTGTCATGGGTTTTCGCAACGTTATTGACTCCCCCCTGATGCCCTTCAGGCATCGTCCCCCCTCGCAGGCGAGGTGGGCAAGAGTAGCATGGAGTATACAATTTACTTCTTATGGGGAACCCACCTCTCTAATCCTC
>WRKD01000229.1 GCA_009778255.1 Bacillota bacterium | reverse complement strand
AGCTGTACATAACCAGCCTCCTAATCAAGGGGATTGCGGCGCGAAGGCCGCAATGACGAGAAAATGATAGTTGCGCTAATTTGGCAGAGCTGTAAAGCTAGTTTTTAGAGGCGCCCTTGTACAAAAAAAGGGTCTATGTACCATGTTGTCCGCGCAATAAGGTTAATATCAGAATACATGAAAAAGTATCAAATGGCAGACCTAAAAGCAGATTTCTCAATGATTCAAATGAAGTCAGCACCAGTGAGAATGATTGAACCCTATTCCCGCGATGAGATTTCAAAAATAATAGGATGCGTAGATATTGAATCACCAATTGGAATACGCGATCGGGCAATATTGCTTCTTGCTTTTGAAACTGGTCTTAGGGCAGTTGATATCATTAAACTTAAACAGTCGGATATTGACTGGCGTGGTGCCGAGCTGCATGTCATACAGAACAAAACCAACAAACCACTGATACTCCCACTAAACGGAACGATTATGAACTCAGTAGCAGATTACATATTAGTAGCACGTCCAAAGAGTGGTTCAAAGGAAATTTTTATACGCTCAAAGTCTCCCTATACGCCGTTCAAAACCTCATGCGCTTTAGATGGGGTTATTGAAAAATATTGTGCGTTGTCCGGTGTGGAGAAGAAGCCATATCGTTCATTCCACAGCTTACGACGTTCCTTCGCAACAGAACTCTCGGCGGCAGGGATTCCCCTTCCTACTATTTCGCAAATGCTCGGGCACAAAAACGTTGACGAAGCCCGGCCTTATCTTTCATATAACAGGCCGCAAACGTTGTTTTGTGCAATGGGATTCGATGGAATCCCGATTTCTAGCGAAGTATATGCCCCTATTTTATCTGAATCATCACCTTCTGTCTTCTTAAAAGGCGGTGATGATGAATGAGTTTATTAAATGAACTTACAAATGATTTTCGTACAATGCTGGATGTCCGTAGTTCACTTGGCTATGCAACTGCAACAGATGAAAGCACCTTGCCGCCATTTATAGATTACTGCGGGAATAATTATCCCGGCGCCATATCCATAACAAAAGAAATGATTGATGGATGGCTTGCTTATTATCCATTCAATTGCGCTAGGACACAAGCGATATTCATCTCCCTGGTTAGGCACTATACGAGATTTATAAGGTCTCTTGGGAAGGATGCATTTATACCGGATGAAGATTATACAATCCGATACGAGCGGTATCGCCCATATATTTTTAATGATGAAGAGTTATCAATCCTCTTTCAAGCTATTGACAGCCTTCCCCCTAATCGCACATACAAGGCATCTGGGAAACAGAGCCAGTTAATCCTTCCTGTGTTGTTTCGTATGATGTACTGTTGTGGAATGCGGCCTTCCGAGCCATTACGGCTGCGTATAGAAGATGTCAATCTCCAAAGCGGGGACATTTACATTAGGCAGTCTAAGAAGAATAAAGATCGACATATTATTATGTCAGAAGATATGCGTTATCTGTGTGCAAAATACAGTTTCCTGGCGGGCCAACGCGAATAGTTCTTTCAGAAGTGGGACGGTGGTCCCATTCCAACCAAATGGATGACTTATCACTTTCATGTCTGTTGGAGACAAAGCAGATTAGTTAAAAGAGGTGACCCGCGTCCATATGATTTTCGCCATGTTTTTGCAACAAGGAATATGATGAAGTGGATTGATGATGGTAGAGATGTTATGACGTTGCTTCCTTATCTCAGCACGTATATGGGACACGCTGATTTTACAAGCACGTTATATTATATCCACCTTTTGCCGGAAAGGTTGCGCAAATCTGCAGGCATTAATTGGAAACAGTTCAGAACTATTTTTGAAGGGGGTGGAATAGATGAGGAAGATTAAATCCCCTGAGCTTTTCCGGTTATTAAAAGATTTTCTTACAGTGTATCTGCCGATGATACGAAAGAAGAGCGATAACACGGTTTCATCATATCGAATTGCCATGAACTTGTACCTTACATATATCCAAGAATCACAGCGCAAGCAGCTACCTGACGTGATTGCCGCGGATTTTAATCAAAAGAATATTTTGGGATTCATGAATTGGCTTGCCAATAATCGGAAAAATGAGGTTTCAACCATCAATCAGCGCCTATCTCACATCCGCGGGTTCTGTAAATATATGATGAAAAATGATTTCATTTCTTATTTGGAACTGAATGACATAGCTGAAATAGCCAAGATTCCAGATATAAGAAAAAATGAGATAGTCTATTTGACTATACAAGATATGCAGCTTGTCCTTAAACAACCCAATCTTTCTAAGAAGACCGGTATTAGGGATAAGTTTTATATAGCGCTATTATATGACAGTGGTTGCAGAGATCAGGAGATTCTGGATCTCAAGATAAAAGATTTTGTCATAACCAAAAATGGAGAAGCCGATTTACATGTTGTCGGAAAAGGTAATAAGTACAGAGTCACTCCTATCACAGAGGATGTTGTAAAGCTATTTCGTGATTATTGCAATATCTATCACCCAAATGCTGATAGTGATAAAAATGCTTTCCTTTTTTATACTGTAAGAAATGGAATCACTGCCCAAATGTCAGACGACAATGTCCAGCGTTTTCTGAAAGCTTATGAGTTGTCAGCAAAAGTTAAAAATACGGAATTGCCTCATTTGCACCCACATCTTTTTCGTGCAACACGAGCTATGCATCTATACATGGCAGGTGTTCCATTAGCGCTTATTTCTGAATGGCTGGGCCACAGTAAAATTGAAACGACCACAATTTACGCATCTGCTACAACTGAAATGAAGCGTAAAGCTGTTGAAAAATTGATACTTGATAATAAATCTGTTTTCGATAAAGATGTGATATTTAAGTACGCTGATAACGATGAGATACTAAAAAGGCTTTATGGGCTTAAATAATTACTCCGATATTTATATTAAGAGCATTGTGATAAACATTGCTCTTGATATAAATATACAGAAATATCGGCATAATCAGAATATCGGGATAAGGCCTATTGAAACAAAATACGATGAAATTAAGAATAAGCTGGCGGTAGAGAACTTTTCAGGGCGTACGGTCAATGGGATCATGCAGGATTTTTTCATCACCATGTATATGTCAAACGTAGTTGCGGTTGCTTGCCGGGAAGCGCAGGCAGATGTGGATGGGACGCGCGAACTCAAGGACAACAAATACAGCTACCATGTCAATGTCAACCATGCCATCGGAACCCTAAAAGACCGCTTCATCTTGGCTATACTGGAACCGAATCCGCATATTCAAAGAAGAAAGGTGATGCGTATCCTCTCTCTATTGGCGGAACATGCAGTTCCAACTCGACCTGATCGATCCAAACCGCGCAATCATTCCCCGCGCAGGGCTAAGTTCCGGCACAATAGAAAATTGAACTGCTGAGTCCTGGTTAAGCTATTTTTCCTTAACCTGTTGACATTGGAGTTGAGAGAGGAGAGTGGAGAGTTATTTATGTTCATTTACCATATGTCCTTTCGTTGCCTTGACGATTGGTATCAGCAGGTACAAATGCTTTTTTCTCCTTGATGGCTTTTTTCTTCTTGCTTTCTTGATTGCTTATTGTTTTTCTGCAACAAATACACAGTCAAAACTAAAATGATCTGCCCAACAATTTCTTTCACCGCCAATCAAAAATTCAATTTCCTCGACTCCAGGATAACTGGAAAAAGTTTTAACCAGTATCCCCGTGTCCATAATGCCAGCATGCGAACCGGCGTTTAGTATCATATACACACTTGGGTCTAAATCAACAATTAGCTTTGTATTATCATACCAAATATTGGTTAATGTAATTCCGCAATACAACTCCAAATATTTTTTCGTATCACTAAGTAGATTAGCATATGAAATGCTCTCGTTTTTGTATTCCCATTTTGCATAATCACTATACAAATCATCAACTCCAAAATAGAATTTTACGATCGCTGTTTCCCAGTCAACATGATAATTTTTAGGTTTATAAGTAGAATACACTGTTTGATTGCCAAATTTACCTTTTTTACCATCAATTAGTATTTCTATTTCTTCTGTATTTGGATAGGAAGAAAGTGTCTTAATAATCATGTTTTCTAAATCTAGTTCACTGGAATAATATACAACTTCCTCCTCAATGCTTGACGAATCTAAATCAGCATAAATTCTGTTTCCATCATGCCATAGATTTATTATTTTTATCCCGAACCATTGATCAAATAATAGAATGCTGTCTTCCATGAAATGTTCTAATGAACTGCTTTCTGTATGATAGTATGCAACATGCATACCTTGGATATAAAACTTAAGAGTTATTATTTCTGGGTTAATTGTAGTATAATCCTTATCCAAAGAATCATTACAAATATCTGCTGCAGTACTTGAAACGTTTTCAGAAGTCATTAAGACATTTTTTTCATCTGTTACTTCATTCGGAACGGGTCGATAGCCCTCGGTTTCTATCGCGGTTCTATTCGAAAAAATGCATTCTTTTTCAGAAACCCTGTAGTCTTCGCTGTGATATTGTTCAGTTATCTTTGAACAACCCGTTATTCCAATAAATATAATAACAAGTAAAAAAACTATTGTGTTTTTCATTTTAACTATCCTCGTATTATTTCTTGGTACTGCTGTTTGCCTGCAAAGAATCGAAACCTTTTGCGGGTAAATTGAAACGCATGCAGCAGGTTACAGCATACGAAGATAGCTGGCAATACCTTGAGCTGTCTGTCTAGCTAAAAGCGCCTTATTATTGAGTATCCATGTAGCATCCTCTATGTTGTCGTGATAACCATATTCAATTAAAATAGTCGGCATTTTAGGTTTTTTACATTCATATAAATTTGCCTTATTTCCATCGAGAATCCCACTGCCATTTCTAGTTTCAGATGGAGCTATTTGAATGATTTTTTCCATAACTAATTTTCCTAGCCTATTGCTGAGTTCATCATTTTTTGTAAATATCAAAGTTCCTCTTGTTTTTCCGGTCGGTACTTTTCCACCCTCACCATTACTATGTAAAGCAACATATGCAGTAGGTTGAGGGTTTAAAGCGTTAGCTTCTACGACATTTCCTGTACCTTTATGTCCTAGATGCACCGTAATCCCTTTCTGCATCAATTCATTTTTGACAATGTCCGCGATATCACGCATAACATCTTGCTCTGATAAGTTTTTATCCTTGTTATTATCTTTATAGTATTACATTTTTGGTTTCGAAATATCAATATACAGATTTCCAGGCTGCGCAGATGGACTGAGGTACACAGAAGGAATCGTAAAGCTATATTCTTTGTTCCAACCTGCAGCACACATGAGTTTAGCAAAATAATCAAGCTCAACAAGATATAGGCCATCACCAGTAGTAAATAGCCTACTTGACTTACTATTCCAGGTATAATTTAGCTTATTAGTGTGATTGTCCATAAACATACTAATTCTTGTTTTATAGACATCATTAGGTGAATACAACGTATATGCACGAAACTCGCCATCATTCAGTTCATCAGGTAGCAATTGCCATCTAACATCCCATCCAACGGCTGCTTCGAAGAAATCAACATAATATGTATTCGTGACATAATCAAAATAGAGATCAAGTGTTTTGTCACCAACATTAATTTTTACACCAGGAACCAAAGCTGGATATAGCCCAAACAAATCAACATATTTAATTGGATTATTGATCACATAGGCATACTGATTAAACGTCTGCGTATACGCCAAGTTACTCCCAGCCCAATCCACCGCCATAAACCGCCTAACCGCCGCGTCATACATCCTCGCCTTCGCATAGTAAATCCCGAGCACCTGATCATAGGAATGCCCGGTGTACTCCTGCACCAAATCCAGCATCCGTACACCCATCTTTACAATGGCTTTAGCTGTCAGCTCACCCCAATCATCATAAGTCGCATAACTGGTAACCTTGCCGGCCACATTATCCGTAAGATAATCCGTGCTGCCAAGGTGGTCATGGTGATAGTACAGCTTGACTATGTTCTGCGCTCCGCTGGGATAGTTCTGTTTTTGTAGCAGACTGCCCGCGCCGTTGGGGATGCCGTAAATTACCACGTTGTCTTTTTGCAAGCCATAGCTGTAGCGATAGGTCAAGCCGCCATCGCCGCTTTCTGTTTCCATAATGATGTTTTGCAATGGACTGGTGTAATCTATTACATGATCTTTATGCACTACCGCATACTTCTTATTGTCTATCTTCGGTACAGCGCCGCCGGTTGTACCGCCGGTGGTATAGCCTTTGCCGGTGTGGTTGATGTGTCCGTTGCCGGTAACGTGGCTGTGTCGGTCGCAGACTACTACACCGTTTACTTGCTCAGACGGATCCAAGGATAGCCCTACCCCGTGATAGCCATAGCCGTTCTTGGCTATGATCCATTCATTGCCTACCAGGTAGCCTAGGCCATTGTAAATGTAATAGGAATACTCATAATCTACACTTGTGCCAAGGTATTTGCTGCCCTTTACCATACGGTTGGCAGTAAGCTTGCTTTTGACATCGTCAAAACCTAAGCTACTGCACGTAGCTATCACTCGCGATGTATACATCGCGGCGCTAGCTCTGGTGGCGTCGTAGATGTATTGTTCCATTATTTCGTCTTTGCTTGGATTGCCGATTTGCTTGTTGTAAACGCCTTTTATCAAGTTACCTCGGTAATCGAAAGTATATGTATAATTGTCTTTGTTATCTACCAGCTTTTGTATTTGCTGATTAAGGTTGTTATACCAGTATTCGTTGCCTTTGTTATTGCCATTGGCGTTTTTTTCATAGAGCAGGTTGCCCAGGCTGTCGTATTCATAGGTGTGGTCTTTGGATTTTTGACCTTCATAACCGTTAGTAGCTGTCAGCCTGTTAAGAGCGTCATAAACATGGGTACGGTCAAAATTATCCTGACCGCCTGCTCCTGTGCGCACTTCATGCAGGATATTGCCTTGGGGGCCGTACGTATAGGTGTGGAGGATTTGTTTATTTTTCTTGTCTGAGGGATCATTGACCAATTGGGTCAAAAGCTGGCCTGCCGCGTCGTAGGTGTAGACCGTTATTTTGCCGTTTTGGTCATTGACGTTAACGATTCTATCTAAGGCGTAAAAAGCGAAGTTGACGGCATCGTTCCAGTACATCATGGGTATCAGCTCGCTGTTCTTGTTAGAATTTAAGAAGTTGCACAAGAATAATAATTGCCTAATGGGGTGGCATAACACAAAGTTAGTTGGATTAAAACATGAATAATCTACAAACATACTAGATATATGTCGAAATATTATTATTATTAATATTTTCTACTCTTCTATATAAGTTTTTATTTTCCTTCAATGATTCTCATTTTTTTTAATATTTGCTAAACTCTCGGAAAGACCAGGCAAGATTTTCTTAATTATACCGACCGGCAATGATAATGCACTGGCGCTTGGAAATAATTCCAGTTTTGGCAGGGATCAATTCATGCTACATCTACAGAAAATTACATATTATACATAAAAAGACACATAAATTAATCTATTTTTCATAAAAATATCAACACTTCATGTGAATCTCTTGACAATTATTAGCAATATGTATAATATAGTAAATATAATAATACTAATAAGCAAATTTAATTAAAGGAGTGTAGAGATGAAGTATACAAAAATAACTTCCAGAGCGGTTCTTACACCATTATTAGCGGTAGTTTTATGGTTGGGAGTATTTCCTTTGCAAACGGCGTTAGCCTCAAGCACCGAATCACAAGTATTCTTTTCACAAAGCAGCAGTTATAGCAACAGTATTGTTGCGGGCGCTGAATTTTTACCGGGGGAAGTTTTAGCGCCGGCAGATACACTGGAGCAGGCGTATAGTATTGCTAAAGCATATGGCTTAGAACTAAAATCATATGCTTATGGTATTGCGGTATTGATTACCCCTTCCCCGCAAGAAGCTATTGCTCAAAGCATAGCCATGTTAAACCCGAAGGAGCGCCCGGATGATCTGCCATTGCCTCAATTGACTTTTAACAGACTATACCATACCTGTGATGCTAAGTATGGTTACGATAAGCAAATGATGTATAAAGCGGGAGATTTTGGCAAGAGTGCGTATAAACATAGCTTGCTGATTGATACAGCACCTTTTTCTTCTTCCCTGCCAGATCGATATAGTAAAACTGGTATAATGCCACCAAGGCCGCAACTTGACGAGGCAGCGGATTGTTTTATGCAGTGGCAGCATGCGATAATGGATAATGAGCGAGCTTGGGATATATCTACTGGTGAAAATGTGCTCGTGGCAGTTATTGATACGGGCATTGATATAAATCACCCCGATTTTTTAGGGCGCATTTCCGCAAAATCCTACAATGCCTACACCAATCAGGTAGGTATAGCTTATGTAGAGGATGATTATGGCCATGGTGTTCATGTTAGCGGTATAATAGCCGGTGCGGCTAACGATGAAGAGGGAGTTAGCGGCATAGCTCCACAGGCAGTAATTATGACTATCAAGGCTAATCTTCCATATGCAATTAATTATATAGACCAGGCTTCCTGGCTACGGGGTGTAAATTATGCCGTAGAAAATGGGGTTAAGGTTATTAATATGAGTTTCGGCAGAGATTTTTCGGGAGGCCCGGATGCTCTGGAGCAGGAAACTCTAGCCAATGCCGTGGCAAGCGGTGTTACTTTGGTGTGTGCCGCTGGTAATTATGACCCGGGTTATATTGCTTATCCTGCGGCTTATGATGAAACTATCGCTGTTTCCGCTATAAAGTGGGATAATAAGATCGATTTAAGCTATTCCAACTATGGGGCGCAAGTAGATATTGCCGCGCCAGGCACAGCAATATATTCTACATTTATTGGCGGATTGTATGAGTATAATAGCGGAACCTCTATGGCTGCCCCCTGTGTTTCCGGCGCGGCGGCGCTTATTATATCTAAACACCCGGAATACACTCAAAAGCAAGTGCGAGAGGCTTTATGCAATACGGCTCGTGATAATGGGGAAATAGGAAAAGACATCTATTATGGCTATGGTATTATTAACTCTTATGCAGCACTTTTAGATCCTCAGGCGCTTTATAGAGTTAAATTCGATTTCGCCTATGGCAACCGTGATCCATATATAGCCAAAGTAGTTCCCGGCTCATATTTGCTGGAAACATATTCACCCAGGCGCGAGGGTTATGCTTTCAGCGGATGGTATATTGAGGGCAGCGCAGAGAGATTTAGCTTTAAAGAGCCGATTAATAAAGATTTAAACCTCTATGCACGGTGGGCAGAGATACAACCTGGTATGTATTTTGTAGAATTCCCCGACACCTTTTTTTGCCGCGAAGTACTGACTCTACTTAATAATGACGGCGCCCAGCGCACAGAGAGCAGCATAATTTCCACAACAGATAAAGAAATCTTAGCTTCATTTACAGATTTAGATGTAACAAACATGCTTATTGAAGATATGACCGGCTTATCATATTTTAGCGGGATAACAACACTGAATTGTGATTTTAATAAACTGACTATGCTGGATATATCTAAAAACAGTAACTTAGAATTATTGAATTGTTCTTTTAATCAATTAACCACTTTAGATGTATCGAAAAACAGCGCTCTGCAGCAACTACATTGCTACGACAATTTGCTAACAGATTTAAGTACTACAAATAATAAAGAGCTTTTCTCTTTGGGTTGTTCTTTTAATCAATTGAGTACTTTAGATGTATCGGCAAATACAATGATGCAGTATTTATATTGTTCATATAACCTTTTATCCGAACTCGACATAGCGAAAAGCGCATATCTACAGTATTTAGATTGCGCAGCCAATCAGCTTTCCGTATTAGACATTTCGCAAAACCCCTTATTAGAAGATTTGAACTGTAGCTTTAATCAACTTTCCGCCTTAGATACATCAAAAAACCCCAAGCTTATAGAACTGTTTTGCTGGTATAATAAATTAAAAGCATTAGATGTTTCCAACTGCCCGTTTCTTAATTATTTAGATTGTGACAGTAATGAAATAGAAAAACTTGATTTATCTAATAATCTCTTGCTTAAAACCTTATTTTGTCCGGAAAACCGGTTAACCACACTGAATATAGCCAATAACGCAGTACTAAGCAATTTGTTCTGCTATAACAATTATTTAAAAATGTTGGATATATCGAACAATGTTAATCTTACTTGGCTGGATTGCTCCGAAAACTATATGGAATCTCTAGATAAGGTTATAGGCTGGGAAGATCTGCATTCATTAGCCCTAGATGATAATTTCATTTTCTATCCTCAGCACTTTGGCGAGCCGCCCACCGGCAAAGATATTACAGCCTCCTTTAAAGACGCCGGGTTTTTGGCGGTTGTACGCGAGATTATCGGCAAAGCTGAGGGGCCTATACTTGATTACGATGTAGCAGGCATAAGAGAATTATATCTGAGCAATTGGGATATACCTTATACTATAACAGATTTATCAGGCATAGAGCATTTCGCTTCTTTAACATATCTTTATTGTTATAATCAGGGCTTAGAGGCGCTTGATGTTTCTAAAAATAAAATGTTACGTAGTATAGTTTGTTCTTCAAACCGATTAACCGCATTAAATGTAGCGCAAAACCTCTTGTTGGAGAAATTAGAGTGCGATAACAATTTACTGGGAGTATTAGACATATCTGCCAATACCAAGCTGATAACTTTATACTGCGGCGATGATCAGCTAAACTCTCTTGACATATCGAATAATACTATGCTGCAAAACTTGTCTTGTGGTTATAATAATATGACTGTTTTGAATATTTCTGGCAATAAAGAACTTTGGTATTTGGATTGCAGCTACAATGATTTGACTTCATTAGATATTTCACAAAATAGCAATCTGATATATTTATTTTGCAACAATAATAAACTTACCTCATTGAATGTTTCCGATAACCCACGCCTTTATTCACTTTATTGTAGAAGCAACTATATAAGAACGCTTGATGTAGCAAACAATACTGACCTCACCTGGCTGGAGTGCTCCGGAAACTATATTCCATCTATCGCAAATGTAATTGGCTGGGAAGATTTACATTCATTGGTTTTAAACGATACCTTTATCTTCTACCCTCAACACTTAGGCGAACCACCGAGCGGTAAAGATATTACAGCATCCTTTAAAGACCCCGTTTTTTTGACTATTGTACGCGAGAAAACCGCTAAACCGGAAGGGCCAATACTTGATTATGATGTAGCGGATATCAGGTATTTGTATATTGATTATTGGAATACCGAGCCATACTCTATTAGCGATTTATCCGGCATAGAACACTTTGTATCTTTAGAAGGTTTATATTGTAATACTCAGCAATTAGAAATGCTGGATGTATCAAAAAACACTATGTTGCAAGAATTAAATTGCTCTTATAACAGGCTAAACACCTTAGATGTATCACAGAATATTTCGCTCACCTGGTTAGAATGTAGTGGCAATCTACTTACTGATATGGATGTTTCTAAGAATACCTGGCTGAGAAGTTTTTATTGCCGTGACAATAAATTGTCTACCCTTAATGTTTCTAATAATACAGCGCTACAGTATTTTTCCTGCGCTAATAATCACTTAAATACTTTGGATATATGCGCTAATACAGCACTTTGGCATATAGATTGCGATAGTAATTATTTAGCAGGTTTAGATACTTCACAAAACAATAATCTGATGGATCTATACTGTGGCAGTAATCATATTTCATCATTGGATATTTCAAATAACCCCTGGCTTTATGCAGTTTTTTGCCCAAACAATTACTTAAAAACCTTGGATATAACAAATAATGAGTATCTTGCCTGGCTGAATTGCTACGGAAACTATATGAAAACTATTGACAGTGTTAATGGTTGGGAAGACCGGCATGAGCTAGTTTTAAACGACAACTTCATCTTCTACCCCCAACATGAAGGCGAACCGCCCACCGGCAAAGATATTACAGCCTCCTTTAAAGACCCCGTTTTTTTGACAATTGTACGCGAGATAACCGCTAAACCGGAGGGCCCTATCTTTGATTATGATGTAGCAAGTATTAGCTCTTTGCAAATTGATTATAAGAATACGGCGCCATACTCTATCAGCGATTTAGCCGGTATAGAAAACTTTATCTCTTTGGAAAAATTATCTTGCCATAGCCAACAGTTAAGAGAATTGGATGTTTCCAATAACAATATGCTGCAATATTTAGATTGCGCATATAACCAACTAGCCACATTAGATTTATCGCAAAACCCTTGGCTTTATTGGCTAGATTGCTTCAATAATCAGCTTAATTATTTGAATATTGATCTTAACACAGAGCTTATAAGTTTAAATTGTAGTAACAACCGTTTTCGTTCGCTTGATATAACAAAAAACATCAAATTAGAGTATCTTAATTGTTATAATCTCGGCTTGTACTCATTAGATATTTCAAAGAATACACAGCTCGACACAATTATTTGCTCCAGCAATAATTTGAGCGCGCTTGATTTATCAAATAATACCAATCTTGTGAGCCTATATTGTTCCGAAAATCCACTATACAGCCTTGATGTGTCTAATAATATTTTATTACGTGTTCTATCTTGCTCCAGTAACAGACTAACTACCTTGGATATTTCACAAAGCATTAATTTAGAAAATCTTTCATGCGAAGGCAATCAGTTAACCATATTAGATGTGTCAAATAATACTGTTTTAAATTATCTCTCTTGCTTCAATAACGAGTTTTATTCATTGTATGATGTAATCGGGTGGCAAGAACTTGGGTTGATTATGTACGATTCTTTCTATTTCTTTCCACAAAATATCTTTGTTTTACCGGACACGTTCTACACAGAGTTCCCCGACCCTTGTTTTCGTCGTGAAGTATTGCGAATATTGAATACCGATGGTGGGAACCGTAGCCATTCAAGTATTGTTAGTGCTGCGGATATAGCTACATTGGCTACTATTTCTCAACTGAATGTGGCAAATATGGATATTGCAGATATGACAGGGTTATCATATTTCAGTGGATTGAGATATCTGTGGTGTGGCGGGAATCTCCTTACAATACTAGATATATCAAAGAACAGTGCTCTGTTGTACTTAGATTGTAGTCAGAATTACTTTACTACTACCGATTTGGTTATAGGTTGGCAGGAACTGGGATTGATTTTGGAAGAATCATTTATATTTGATTTACAAAAAGAGACGCTTAGTTTTCTTGAAGAATTCCCCGACGCCAGTTTTCGTAGTAATGTGTTGAGTATTCTGAATCTGGAAGATGGCGGTAAAAGATCAGATAAGAGTATAATTACTGATAGAGATAAGGAAAAAATGAATTCCTTTATCGCCTTATTTCTAAATAGCAGTGGCATTAGTAATCTAACTGGTTTATCCTATTTTAGCGGTATAAAAATGCTATGGTGTGATTATAATATGTTGAATGAGCTAGATGTGTCATTTTTGACTGGGCTTGAGCTATTGAGTTGTGCGTATAATCAGATAAGGACATTGGATGTGTCGCATAATCTAGCTCTTGAAGAACTATCATGTAGGAATAATCAGATAAGGACATTGGATTTGTCGCACAATCTAGCTCTTAAAGAACTATCATGTAGGTCTAACCAACTGACAAGCTTAGATTTGACTAACAATCGAGCACTTAGAGAGTTAAATTGTCCCATAAACAGAATAAGGGTATTAGATTTATCTCAAAACAGCTTGCTGGAAACACTGAATTGTGGAAATAATTTACTAACTACACTGGATGTATTGCAAAATGTATCTCTAAAAAACCTATTTTGCGACTATAACTATATGCAATCTCCGGATGATGTTTTGGGTTGGCAAAAGCTAGGGCTTATTATGGATAAAACATTCTGGTTTTACCCACAAAACACTGAATTCTTTATTTCAGTAGCGGATATTATCGAGGTCCCTACTCAGGCCTTCATTGGCTCTCCACTTTTGCTTTCAGGCACAGTACTCCCTGCTAATGCTACCAATAAATATATCGAATGGAGCGTAGTCGACGCCGGCGATACCGGCGCCATCATCAGTGGCAATGCCTTACACACTCTCGCCCCGGGTATTGTGATAATACGGGCGGAAATAGAGGATGCTTTGGCTATAGGCACTGCTTATAATAAAGATTTTACCATAACAGTTGAGGAAGAAGTATTTGAAAAATACAATTATACCGTCTTTCTCAACCCTCATCAAAACTCTTACTCCCCCGGCGATACCGTATTAGTTGATTTAATGCTTACAGGCGATATCAATTACACGCAAATATCGGCGGAACTCGCCTATAACGCCGATGTATTAGATTATGCGGGTTACGAAGGGCTACAGGGTTGGGTAGCATCTGTTAACCAGCTTGAGCAGGGCAATATCTCCGTGCGCAGCATACCTTCTTCTGATGCTGTTTTCGGCGAAACTTGCACTACACCGGTTCAAATAGTAACGCTATCTTTTGTGGTAAAAGAGGAACTAACCTCAAAAAACAGAGCCAGCGAATTGAGCTTTAAATCGCTATATGTAGGCCCTCCGGCAGGTTATATTGGAGCAGCCACTGCCCCCGGCTTGCCCTTGATCATAAACTTAGCCTATGAAAGCGCTGATATGACTTGCTATGGCATAGTTACCAGGAAATCGTGGGGAGCTAAAGGGTGGTATTATTTAATAAACGGCGAAGTAGTTTATGGCGAGTATAGAACTATAGATATCGAAAGGCTACCAATAGCTATTAGTTATAATGTGCCTGAAGAAGGTATTGGTTTAGAGAACATAATAGTTTTTGCCAGGCCAAATACCTTTGATACTACAAAAACTTGGATAAACTTTTTGTATATCAATATCCTAACATACTCTTATATGTATGACTATTCATTTTTCTATGGTGTGTATGGTATTGCAGAAAGTTATTCGAGTACGTATAAAGCACTAAGCATTATAGGCGAAGGATCCTATAACTATGGCACAAAAGTGATGGTTGACTGTAGTAGCGCTTATATCTACGACATGGTAGAAGATGATGAAATAGATGCTAAAGATCTGGTTGGCTGCTTTGTGTTGGCAATTTGCGACAAATACGGCGAGGCGGTCTTTGTAGCCAAAGTGAACCCGGACTATGGCGATACTGATATCAATATAGAGGCGATACAGACATCCACACCGAAACTATAGAACTAAAAACGTTTAGCCCGCTAAAAGCAATAAAATTGCCAGCCAATTCATTACGGCTGGCAATTTCTTTGTGCCGATTGCCTGTTGCTTTTATTTGTGATAGAATGGGGTTGTGATATAAAACCATTGGGAGCGCACTTTATGCAAAATATTCTCGGTGTACAGCCAATAAACCGCCTTATTGCCAAGTTTTCCATACCCGCCATCATAAGTATGCTGGTAGGAGCAATTTACAACATAGTAGATCAGATTTTTATCGGCAACGGCGTCGAAGAAATTGCTATCGGCGCTACCACTATAGCCTTCCCCATCGTTATTGTATGTATAGCCGTAGCACTTCTATGCGGAGTGGGCGGCGCTTCTAATTATAATATCGAATCTGGCCGGGGTGAAATAGCTCGAGCGCGCCATGCCGCTGGCAGTGCGCTTTTCTTAATGTGCGCAGCCGGCGCCTTGCTTATGATAATCGTCTTGATCTTTCTCACGCCAATACTGCGCTTTTGTGGCGCCACAGATATGCTATTGGATTATTCTATTACATTTACCAGTATTACTGCTTTAGGCATGCCATTTTTAATACTCACCAGCGGCGGGGCTCATTTGATACGCGCCGATAAAAGCCCCAATTATTCTATGGCCTGCATTCTTTCGGGAACCATACTGAATATTATACTTAACCCATTGTTTATATTTGGTTTTAAATGGGGCATAGCCGGTTCGGCTTGGGCTACAGTAAGCGGGCAAGTTGTTTCAGCCTCTATGGTTGCCTTTTATTTTTTAACCAAACAAAAGATGGGTTTACATTGGCGGGATTTACGTCCGCATTGGCATAGGATAAAACGGGTGCTATCTCTTGGTTCGGCTTCCAGTATTAATCAGGTGGCTATGCTGATAGTACAAATACTGCTTAACAATCAACTGGGCAGATATGGTGCGCAATCCATATATGGCGCGGAGATCTCGGTAACCTGCGCCGGGGTAGTATCTAAAGTTAGTATGCTGTTTATGGGCATCACTATTGGCATATCCCAAGGCTGTCAGCCTATCTGGGGGTTTAACTATGGGGCGCGCAATTATGAACGGGTAATAGAAACATATAAAAAAGCCGCTATTATGTGTTTTGCTATTGGTGTTATGGCTTTTTCACTGTTCCAGGTTTTCCCCGTTCAAATCATTGGCTTATTCGGCGTAGAAAGCCCCGAGGGCATTGTCTTTGCCACGCGCTATTTTCGAATTTTTATGCTCATGACCTTTATCAATGGTATTCAACCTATGTCTTCGGGTTTTTTCACTTCTATAGGACGGGCAAAACTAGGTATTATTACCTCTATTACTCGCCATATTATATTCTTTTCACCATTAGTACTTATACTACCGCGTTTTTGGGGTATAGATGGTATAGTTTTTGCCGGCCCAATTGCCGATACAGCTGCCGCTATTATAGCAATCTCTTTTGCAATACGAGAAGTAAAGCATTTACTTAAAAAAACAGAAAATAGCCCGTAAGCTACTATTAACGGTTGGGCTTATTATTCATATTGCGCCATCAACTCCTGCACCATTGCGTAAACACTGTCTACTGCTTCATCTATTGGCAACTCGCGTACTTCGCCGCTTTCGCGTAAGCGCAATTCCACTAAGCCATATTCTGAAGTTTTCTTGCCCAATGTCAGACGAATGGGAAAACCTAATAAATCTGCATCATTAAATTTTACTCCCGGGCGTTCATGACGATCGTCCAGTACCACCTCTATATGGCGTTTGAGCAAAGCCTGGTAAATCTGTTCCGCTTTTAACATCAGGCTTTGGTCTTTATCATTAACCGGCACTACGCATACCTGATAAGGAGCAACACTGATAGGCCAGACAACGCCATTTTCATCATGATGTTGCTCTATTACTGCTCCCATGGTACGTCCAACGCCGATACCGTAACAACCCATGACCATATCATGTTCTAAGCCTTGTTCATCTACAAAACGAGCGCCCAGCACAGAGCTATACTTGGTATGCAATTTAAATATTTGACCCACCTCAATACCGCGGGTGGAATCTAAAGGCTGGCCGCAGAGCGGGCAAGGGCAGCCTTTTTCCACTAAGGCAATATCGGCAACGATATCCGCAGTATAATCGCGCCCAAAATTAACATCCAGATAATGGAAATCCTTACGGCCGCCGCCACATTCATGATTGACCATCAGAGGCGCTTCCGCATCTGCTACTATGCGTATGCCTTTTTTAAGTTCTACCGGGCCGCAATAACCTGGCTCCATGCCTATACCGCGCACTTCTTCTTCAGTGGCAAAACGCAGTTCCAAACAATCTAAGGTATTTTTAAGCTTAATCTCGTTGATTTGACGGTCGCCACGTATAAGCGCTAAGAGAATTTCTTCACTCTCATCTTTATGCAATACCCAATAGCACATGCTTTTAAGCATGCGGTTAGAAGCTACGCCCAGATAACGCGCTACATCCTCTACTGTTTTACAATCCGGCGTTTCGACCTCCCTACGAGTTCGTAGCTCTTCGTCCCGGCCTGTTCCATGTGGTACAAGAGGAGCAATCTCATCGCTGGCGGCATAATCGCAATTATGACAGTAAACGATTTCACTTTCACCGCTTCCCGCCAGCGCCATAAATTCATGGCTGCCTTTGCCGCCTATAGCGCCACTATCTGCCTCTACAGGGCGAAAAGTCAACCCGCAGCGGCGGAATATATTACTATACGCCCTGTGCATTAGCTGATAACTCACTTCCAAACCAGCTTCATCACGGTCGAAGGAATATAGATCTTTCATTATAAATTCACGTCCGCGCATTAAACCAAAGCGGGGACGTCTTTCGTCGCGGAATTTTGTCTGTATTTGATACGGCCTTTGTGGCAATTGTTTATATGAGCGGATATCATTACGTAAATGGTTGGTAATTACCTCTTCATGGGTGGGGGCAAGGCAAAAATCGCGTTCATGGCGGTCTTTGACCCGCCATAATTCCGCACCATATATTTGCCAACGCCCGCTTTCCAGCCATAATTCCGCCGGATGCACGGTTGGCATGAATAATTCCTGCCCGCCTGCAGCATCCATTTCTTCACGAATTATCTGCATGATCTTTTTCATGGAACGCCAGCCCAAGGGCAGATAAGTATAGATGCCAGCCGCCACCTTACGGATCAAGCCTGCCTTCATCATCAGCTGATGACTGATGATCTCCGCCTCTGAGGGTGTTTCGCGTAAAGTAGGCGCATAAATCTCACTCATTCTCATTTAAATATCCTCCTATTCTTCTTAATAACTCTGGCAATATGTTTTCTTTTTCGTATCTGCCAATTATTTCTCCTTTGGCAAAAAGCACAGCGCCGTTTGAGGCTCCCGCAACACCAAAATCCGCTTCTCGCGCTTCGCCAGGGCCATTGACGGCACAGCCCATTATAGCTATGGTCAACTGCTTGATGGGCCTTAACATGGTAAGTTCTTTTTGTACGGCAGTAGCCAACGCTGCTACATCGATAGTTGTTCTACCGCAGGTAGGGCAAGAAATAACTTCCGGGCTGCCTGGCTTTAGTTCTAAAAAGTGCAAAATATCTAAAGCTAACCTTACTTCTTCTAACGGATCACCGGTGAGCGATACACGCAAGGTATCGCCTATACCCTGCGCCAGTAAACTACCAATACCCAAAGCCGATTTTACGCTGCCCTTACCCGGCAACCCGGCTTCTGTAACCCCAATATGCAACGGATACTCGCAAATAGCAGCCATTTGACGGAAGGCAGCCAGCATAATTGGCAGGCGGCTGGCTTTTAAAGATATTTTGATATCGAAAAAACCTGTGTCTTCCAACATTTCTATATGACGGCCAGCGCTTTCTACCAGCGTTTCGGCTGTTATACCACCATATTTTTGTAAAAGATCTTTTTCTAAAGAGCCTCCGTTTACACCCACGCGTATAGGTATAGCGGCGGCTTTGGCCGCCTGCGCAACCTGGTGCACACGCTCTTTACCGCCAATATTTCCGGGGTTGATGCGTAGCCCTGCTATACCTGCTTTCACAGAGGCCAAGGCCAAACGATGATCGAAATGAATATCCGCTACCAGTGGTAGCGGGCTTAAGCGCACAATTTTTGGTAAGGCTGCCGCATCTTCTATATCCGCCACGGCTAAACGCCCTATTTGGCAACCGGCTTCAGCTAAACACTGTAACTGGGCTAAAGTGGCAGGTATATCGGCAGTTCGGGTATTGTTCATAGATTGAATACTTAAAGGGGCGCCTCCGCCCACCTGCACATTACCTATCATCACCGAACGGCTGATGCGACGCTTTGCCAGTAATTCCGTCATAAATTATATACCTTTCGTAAAGATAGTTTGCCATTTGGAGCTTTTGGGGCAAATTTATAGCTGTCGTTATAGTAAATTAAACGAGAAAGAATAGAACTATTAGCATTAGTAAAGTTGCAAAATAGATGCCCAATAGCATATATCTTGCTCTGAATGGTTTTAGTTTTGTATTAAAATCTAAAAGGTAGTATTTTTGTATATTTTTTGTGTGATTATTATTCAAGATTTCTTTACATATTGCTTTAGTTATCTTTCTATGTTCCTGAAACACTTTATTCCAGCGACAGATCAAGCCTATGCATAAAAGATTGATAATAGCGGAGATCGTGATAATAAATTTGCACACACCGGAATTACCACATTGCGTAATTGTTGCCAAAACAAAACCCAAAAAAGCCAAAAATAAAGAAACAAATAGTATGCGTTCGCTTTCAACATGACGCATATGGTTAAGGTTCTCTTTGAACAATTCCATAAGAAAACGCTCATGTTCATCTTTAATAGCCTGCTCCTCAACAGTATTTTCTATATTTTCCGCCATTAAATATTCTCCCCATTCATAATTTATTCCCGCAAACTCCCGCGGTATGCCCTAAATAAACTCTCTGCTAACCACCGCTTATTAAGCGCACTATATCTTTGAAGGTTATGATGATCATTAAAGCAAAAAGCAGCATTAAGCCAATAAAATGAACTATACCTTCTCGTTCCGGTTTTATGGGTTTTCCGCGTAGTCCTTCCACTAATAAAAAGACAATGCGTGAACCATCCAACGCCGGTATGGGCAGCAGATTGATTACTGCCAAATTAACACATAAAATAGCGGTAATAAACAGCAAAGATTGAAAGCCATAACTGGTAGCCTCGCTGATTATGCTAACTACGCCCACGGGGCCTGCCACATCCGGCTTTTCTTTGCCGGAGATGATGCCGCCAAGCGCCACCAATAAATCTCTGGTAAAGATATAAGATTGCTTAAAGCCTAGGCCAATGGCGGTAAAGAAATTCTGCCGCACCACCGCCGGTAGAATTCCAATTAGCCATCTGCCGCTTTCTTCTTCATAATAAGGTTGAATTGTGAGGGCAATATTTTCACTTTTTCTTTGTACCACCACTTGTATGGGTTCGCCTGCCTCATGGAGCGTTACCGCCGGACCAATTTCTGCCCAAGCTTGTATCGGCTGTTCGTTTATCTCAATAATTATATCGCCGGGCAAAAGTCCTGCCGCCTCTGCGGCTTGCCCTTCCACTAAAGACCCTACCTCGCTGGCGCCGGAAGTAGCGCCCAGCATCATAAAAAGTACAACGAAAATTAATACGGCAGCCAGAAAATTCATAGCAGGACCACCCAGAATAACCAAAATACGTTGCCAAACCTTCTTCTTATTGAAGGCGCGCGGGTCATCTGAGTTTTCATCTTCCCCCATCATCAAACAATGACCGCCAATGGGGAAGAGGCGCAGCGTATACTGAGTTTCTTTACCTTTGAAAGCAAGTAGTTTAGGCCCCATACCTAGGCTGAAATCGTATACATATATACCGACTAGTTTAGCCATACTGAAATGCCCTAATTCATGGCTGAGAATCAGCAGACAAAAGACCAGGATAGCGGCAAGTATAGACATTTTATTCCTCCTAATATTTACAAAGTATTGAGTTTTCTACATCGATACGTGTCTGTTCATCAACTGCTAATACATCGGCAATGCCCAGTAAAGGACGGGGCAAATGCTTTTCAAGCGCCGCCTCAATACCTGAGCCAATGGCTGTAAAAGGTATACGCCCGGCTAAAAAGGCTACTCCCAATATCTCACTTGCAGCATTATAAGCAGTGGTATAACTGTCTCCTGCCCTACCGGCTGCATAAGCTAAAGCTAAAGCAGGAAAGCGTTTAAAATCCGGTTGCTCGAAAGTTAATGTTTTGTAAGCTGCTAAATCTAATGGCGGAAGCGGGTTAACAGCGCGTTTTGGACCCAGTAAAGCGTATTGTATAGGCAGGCGCATATCGGGTGGCCCTATTTGCGCTTTAATATTGCCATCCGAAAAACGTACTAAAGAATGGACTATGCTCTGAGGGTGTATAAGAACTTCTATATCGTCATAATCTACACCGAATAAAAAATGAGCCTCTATTACTTCCAGCCCCTTATTGACAAGGCTGGCGCTGTCTATAGTTACTTTACGCCCCATATTCCATGTAGGGTGACAAAGCGCTTCCTCTACTTTAATGCTTGTTAATTCTGCAGCGCTTTTAGAAAGAAAAGGGCCGCCACTGGCTGTTAAAATCAATTTGAACGGAGGGACTTCCCCCACTAAGCATTGATAGATAGCGGAATGCTCGCTATCGACCGGCACTATGGAAACCCTTTGCTGCAGTGCTGCTTTAACCGCCAAAGCACCGGCTGCCGCCAACACCTCTTTATTTGCCAAAGCCAGTTGTTTCCCACTATTAAGAGCGGCAAAGGCAGGCCGCAAGCCGGCTATGCCACTGATAGCGGCTATTATCTGATGCGCCAAAGGCCAAACAGCCGCGTCACATAACCCTTTTTCACCCACAACTATTTCTACCGGCAAGCCTTTAAGCGCAGCTTTTAGCTGCAGATAAGCGCTTTTATCGTACAAGGCAACTATTTGTGGTTTAAACTCTCGTGCCTGAGCTGCTAAAAGCTGCCAATTACTGCCGGCTGCCAGGGCGCATACCCGTAATTCATCTTTGAACCAGCGGCAAACCTCCAAGGTTTGTAAACCAACCGAGCCGGTTGAACCTAAAATACAAATATTCTTCATAAATTAGCCCTTATAAAGATGAGAGCAAAAATAGTACTAAGGGGGCGCTCAGCATAAGGCTATCGAAGCGATCTAACACTCCGCCATGACCTGGAAATATTTGCCCGGAATCTTTAATACCCGCCCATCGTTTAAGCGCAGATTCCAGTAAATCGCCCAACTGCGCGGCTACTGAAAATAGTATAGCCAAAGGTAAAGCTGTAAAGTAGGGCAAGTGTAAAAACAGCGCCATATATATAGGGCAAATAAAGGCGGCGGCAATGAGCCCGGCTAATGCGCCTTCTAAAGTTTTATGTGGGCTGATGCGAGGCGCCAATTTATTACGGCCATAACGGCTTCCCACCAGGTGAGCGGTGGTATCGGTGATCCATACATTTAGAAAAGCCAACAATACCCAAAGCCAATTGCCATAATTCAGGCGCAAAGCCAGTATAGCGCCGAAACCTATTCCTATATAAAAAACGGCTACCGTTCGCGCAATACAGGATAAAAGCGTTTCTTTTTTATAATGCGCCCACCAAGTATAAGTTAAGATAATTATAAGAATTGCTATGGCAAAAGGCCAAACTGTACGTAGTATCAACCCGAATGTCCAGGCGATTAGCAAAGCGGCTAGGGCGTCCAGCGGGAAATTGACTATAAAGGAATGCCGTATAAATATTTTATCCATTTCATAAGCTGCCACAACGGCTAAAGCCGCGCAAAGTAAAGCCAGCAACCATCCGCCTATATAACAGCAGAGGAGCAGTAGCGGCAAACCAATAATGGCGGTAATAATCCTAGCCCTCATATTAAGCCTCCTATAAAAAATACTTTATATACTACCAAAGCGGCGAAAACGCGTTTGAAAATCTATAATAGCCAAAAGAATATCCCGCTTAGAAAACTCCGGCCACATAAGAGGCGTAAAAAACAGTTCTGCATAAGCGGCTTGCCAGAGCAAAAAATTGCTTAGGCGCAGCTCACCTGCGGGGCGTATCAATAGATCCAATTCCGGTTGAGAGGCTGTTTCAAGTTGAGCAGCGAACATTTCTTCATCTATTTCGTGAACCTTTAACTCGCCAGCTTGGGTGGCTGTGGCTAAGCGCTGTGCAGCACGAACGATTTCTTGGCGCGCGCCATAATTCACAGCCAGATTAAGTGTCATTTCGCTGTTATTAGCCGTGGCTTGTTTAGCTTCATCATATAATTGGCGTATATGAGCAGGTAAAATACTCCAATCTCCCAGTCCATTCAAGCGTATATTTTCCTTCTGTAACAGGGATAATTCCTGTTGCAGATATTGGCCTAAAAGCCTCATCAGAAAGTCGATTTCTGCAGGCGGGCGGCGCCAATTTTCTGTAGAAAAAGCAAATACTGTCAACACCGGTATATGAATTTCACGGCAAATCTCCGCAGCGCGGCGCAAAGCCTCTGCGCCTGCTTTATGACCAAAGGTACGGGCTTTACCCGCAGCAGCGGCCCACCGACCGTTACCGTCCATGATAATTCCTATATGCTGAGGCAAACGGGTATTATCCAGCCGGGTCAGTAGATCGTTGTAGGGTTTTTGTATAGCCATGGAATTCCTTCAATCTTAAAGCGGATTTTATTAATATTTCGAGATAATTTGTTTTTTTTCCTGCTTGCCTCTTGACAGCTTGCGGGCTTTTTGGCATAATTAGCAAGTGAGCTTTAATAGTTTGGCGGTGTAGCTCAGTTGGTCAGAGCACTCGGCTCATACCCGGGGCGTCACTGGTTCAAATCCAGTCACCGCTACCAAAGAAAGTGCTGTCGCTTTGAGTGGGCAGCATTTCTTTTTTACCGCTTCAAAAGAGGATAGTGCGTAAGCTATAGTGCAAATTCGCTCGCGATTATTTTTATCCCGCTAATAGCTTGCATAATCAATTTTTGTATAGTAAAATTAAGTTCAATCACTTATGGAGGTAGCCTTATGGAACCCAAATATGATTTTGCCGCTATTGAAAAGCGCTGGCAACAAACCTGGCAAAACTCCGGCATATATAATGTAACAGAGCTTTCTAATAAACCAAAATACTATATGCTGGAAATGTTCCCATATCCTTCCGGCAAGCTGCATATGGGGCATGTGCGTAATTATTCTATTGGTGATGTGCTGGCCCGCTATTATAAAATGAACGGCTTTAATGTACTGCATCCTATGGGCTGGGATGCCTTTGGATTGCCGGCAGAAAATGCGGCTATTAAGCATGGCGTACATCCAGACCCCTGGACGCGCGAGAATATTACCGCCATGCGTGAGCAACTTAAAACCATGGGTATCAGTTACGATTGGCAAAGGGAGGTGGGCTCTTGCCTGCCTGAATATTATCATTGGACTCAGTGGCTGTTTTTGCAGCTATATAAAATGGGCCTGGCTTATAAAAAGAAAGCGGCTGTTAACTGGTGCAGTTCTTGCGGTACCGTACTGGCTAATGAGCAGGTAATTGAAGGGCATTGCGAGCGCTGTCATACTCAAGTAGAAAAAAAATATTTAGAGCAATGGTTTTTAAAGATCACCGCATATGCCCAACGCTTATTGGATGATTTGTCTAAGCTGCCCGGCTGGCCAGACAAAGTTAAAATAATGCAGGAAAACTGGATAGGCAGAAGTGAGGGCGCACATATTGAGTTTAGCACTGAAGCAGGGGATGCCCTGCCGGTTTTCACCACCCGTCACGATACCGTATATGGCGTTACCTATATGGTGTTGGCACCGGAGCATCCTTTGGTGGCAAAACTGACCCATGGCACAGAGTTTGAAGAAACTGTGCGCATCTTTGTAGACAAAGTAACGAAACTCAGCGCTATTGAGCGTACCAGTGCAGCTTTAGAAAAAGAAGGAATGTTCATCGGCGCCTATGCAATAAACCCGGTCAATCGGCATCGTATTCCTATCTGGATCACCAATTATGTGCTATATGAATATGGCACGGGAGCGGTTATGGGCGTGCCCGGTCATGATCAACGGGATTTCGATTTTGCCAAGAAATACGGACATAAAATTGTGCCGGTGGTGGCGGCGCCCGGCTGGGATGGCAGTGATTTGACCGAAGCCTATGAAGGCTATGAGGGCAAAGCTATCAATTCTCCGCTAATAGAAGGGCTTAATACGCCGCAAGCCAAAGAGCGCATGGCAGACTATTTGGAAGAACAAGGCTTAGGCCGCCGTGTGATCAATTATCGCCTGCGAGATTGGCTGATTTCTCGTCAGCGCTATTGGGGCGCGCCTATACCTATTGTTTATTGCGAAAAATGCGGTGCGCAGCCGGTTCCGGAAGAAGAACTGCCGGTACTTCTTCCCACAGATGTGGAGTTTAATCCCCAGGGAGAAAGCCCACTAAAAACCAGTGCGAGCTTTGCTAAGGCTATCTGCCCGCTTTGCGGCGGCCCGGCGAAGCGAGAAATGGATACCATGGACACCTTTGTCTGCTCCAGCTGGTATTTTCTGCGCTTCTGCGACCCTAAGAATGAGAATCAACCCTTTTCCCGTAATAAAACGGATTATTGGATGCCGGTAGATCAGTATGTAGGCGGGGTAGAACATGCAATTTTGCATTTAATGTATGCGCGCTTTTTTACAAAAGCGCTATTCGACGCGGATTTACTTAGTTGCGA
The DNA here is from genome assembly GCA_009778255.1 of Bacillota bacterium. Lineage (GTDB taxonomy): Bacteria > Bacillota > Dehalobacteriia > UBA4068 > UBA4068 > WRKD01. The sequence continues at coordinate 4,712 of WRKD01000229.1, read as the reverse complement.
CGAACCATTTACTAATCTTTTAACCCAGGGCATGGTTCTAAAAGATGGGGCGAAAATGAGTAAAAGTTTAGGTAATGTGGTGAGTCCGGAAGATATTATTACCTGTTATGGCGCAGATACAGCACGTCTCTTCATACTTTTTGCTGCGCCGCCGGAAAGAGATTTGGAATGGAACGACACTGCCGTGGAGGGTTGCTATCGTTTTCTTAACCGGGTATGGCGGCTGGTGTGGCAAATTAAAGCGCGTAAAGATTTAGATGTACCGGTTAGTGAATTTGTTGAAGCAGATATAGAGTTACGCCGCGCAGCGCATAGCGCAGTAAAAAAAATCACGGAGGATATCTCCTCACGCTTCAATTTTAATACCGCCATTTCAGCGATTATGGAATTGGTCAATACTATGTACGCCTATACAGCGCTGCCATTAACTAAAGGCGCTCTGCTCGCCGAAGCAACAAAACTACTGCTCTTATGTTTAGCGCCCTTTGCGCCGCATATAGCAGAAGAATTATGGAGCGAGCTGGGCAATAAGCAGAGCATACATATGCAGCCCTGGCCTGTTTTCGATCCAAGTGCTTTGGCGCAGCATACGGTAGAAATAGCAATACAGGTGAACGGTAAAATCAAAGCCCGCCTTCTGATACCGGCTACAGCCGACGCCGCTATTATACAAAAACTGGTGTTGGAACATGAGGATTATGAAGTATGGCTTAATGGTAAAACGGCGGCAAAAGTAATCGTTATACCGGGGAGGTTAGTTAATATAGTAGTTAAAAGTTAATAACCGCCTCAGGGGTTGCCGGTTCTTTGGCGAGTGTGCTGTCTTCATAGGTGACTTTGGTAGTGCCATCGCATATTTGTATCCATGTCTGGCCGGGGCTAAGAAGCCATTCTTCACCGTCGCTATCACAAAAATAGGTTGGTGAATCTAGTGATTCCCGCTTCCAAGTTCCTTCCTGCATGGTACCGCGAGTAAAAAGCATGGCTTCGCCCGTACCCACCAGATTTATTTCCAGTCTGCCCACGCTATCCAACACCTTAGCCTTGACCAGCTGCACCAAAATATTTGCCGAGAGTACCTGAGCTTCAGTATTAGTATCAATATGTGGCTCGTCGCCGATACTGCGCGCATAAAGCATGGTTGCGTGATCATAAACATAGCTGTTTCTATTGCCTTTATCTGGGTAATCTATGTGTATGATATCAACCTTAGAGGCGGAGGCAGGGGGATTTTCCGCCGGATCATAGAAGGAGAAAGAACGGGGGGCGCTAATTTGCTCCCATTTTTTTTCTTCTAAAAAATCATAGATATTCTCGCTGGAAGTAAAAAGATTATGGGGCATATGACGAGTTTTGTCGCGCCAGAAATATTTACTGTAAGACATTTCATTAAGCCAGTTTACATGGCCCTTAGCCAGATAATTGAGGGCATCGTTACTGCCGCCGCAGTGTACGAACAAGCCTTGCCATTCTCGCGCTACATCCACAATATAAGGGCGAGCACTACGTACCGGGCCAATAATCTTTGGGGTATCGGTAAAAAAGAGGGCTACGAGACGGCTGATTCCTCCTTCAGCCGGTAGCTCATACATAATATCGGCGGTTCCTATACCGGCTTGTGGGCGGGCAGGTTTATAATTATCTATGCTTACCAGGATTATTCTACGTTCAAGGGCTGCTTCGTCTGCTACCGGTAGATGAGTAAGCGGATTTAGTATGGGTTGTGGCTCCGGCTCGGGCAGGGGTTCAAAAACAGGTTCTGGTAGCTGAGGCTCTATATTTTCGTTTGGTAGCGGCAGGGAAGCCTCATCTTCTTTGCCGGTTAAGATCGTACCCAGAAAAAAGCCCAGCAGGGCCAGTAATAGCAGCAAGCTTATTACTACAAATCTGCTTTTTTTATCGGTAAAAAGTTGGAGCTTTTTCTTGCTTGGCTCATTCACTGTACCCCTCCTCATCCATTTTTTTCATTAACTGCTTTTGCATGCTAAACATTACTTGTTCTTGTTTTTCGCCTTGTTCATGATCATATCCTAACAGATGAAGCAAACCATGAATAAATAAAAACACCGTTTCTTGTATATAACTTTTCCCATACTCTTTTGCCTGGGCGGCTGCACGCGGCAAAGAGATTACCAAATCTCCCAAAGCAAGTTCCCCATTGCGATATGGCACAGGCGGTTGCTCTTCCCACAGGGGAAAAGATAGTACGTCGGTAGGCTTATCTTTAGCTAGGTATATCTTGTTTAAGGCTTGTATTCCCGCATCGTCTGTTAATAATAAAGAGAGCTCAATTCGTTGTGGCAGATGCCACTGCGCAGCGTATTTAATGGTCAAGCGGGCTGCCTTGAGCAGCAATTTCCGTGGAGGAACTGCTTCTTTTGGCAAGTTCTTCCTGGTTATAGTTAGGCCTAATATCAACAGAATTCCCCCTAGATTCTTTAGCCATTTGCTCCGGATAGACCAAACGGCTGTGATTCATACCGGAGAGCACCCTGAGAAAAGCTTCTTCTATTAACTGCATATCCTGAAAAGTGAGAGGGCATTCCAGCAACTGGCCGTCTTCCATTCTGCCTTTAATAATATTATGCACTGTTTCTTCAATCTGCCCTTTAGCAGCTTGTTTTAATGCTTGAGCTGCGGCTTGAGTCATATCTGCCAACAAAACCAAAGCCGCTTCTTTACTCTGGGGCTTGCTATAAGGGTAGCGGAAATCCTCTTCACGTATAAGAGAGCTGTCTAAAGACTGTTCCTGCGCTTTTTTATAAAACATCCGTAGCAGGCCTGTGCCATGATGTTGTTCTACCAAGGAAATTATTTCTTCCGGAAAACGGGCTTGCCGCAGCATTTCTACTCCTTCACGTACATGTGAAGTGATGATCATCACAGAAAGGGAAGGTTGCAGCTTATCATGGGGATTATCATTTAAGCCCTGATTTTCTATGAACAGATAAGGGCGTTTTAGTTTACCAACATCATGATAATAAGAAGCTACCCGTACTAAAAGTGCATTGGCGCCAATGGCGTCTGCAGCGGTTTCGGCTAAGTTACCCACCAGTACACAGTGATTATAGGTACCTGGTGCTTCCATCATCAATCGTTTTAGAAGCGGATGGTTTAAATTAGAAAACTCCAACAAGCGTACAACAGTGGTAACAGAAAAGGCACTTTCCAAAAAAGGCAATATACCCATAGCTAATACAGCCGAAAGTACGCCATTAAACAGACCTATTACCATTCCTATGCCTATAATGGAGAAATTTTGATTGTTTAACAGCCCCCAACCGCCAATTAGCAGCACATTGGTTAAGGCAATAAATATACTGGCGCTTACAAATTGGCTGCGCTGATTAAGGCGGGTGGTTGAGAGAATACCGGCTAATCCTCCGCCAAAAGCTACCAGTGCATAAGAGGCGTTGCTCTTGAATAATATACTTACAAAAACAGCTAGTATGGCAGTAGAGAAAAAGGCTAGATTACGTTCAAGCAATACAGCTATGAGCATTGAGGCTGCCGCTACCGGCAATAAAAAACCTATTTGCGCCGAAGTTTCGGCATCGGCGGAAAAATCTATAAAGGCGATAAGGCGGCATAATAACATTATTAATAGTAATATAACACCAAGCAAAAGCACAGATTTATCTTCTGCAAAAAGCTTGGGCTGATAAAAATAAAGATATAAACCCAATAGCGCGGTCAGCAATACCACTATAGCCAAAAGACCACCGTAAAGGCTATAGCTAGGTTTTTCGCTATACATGCCCAATTCCTGTAATGCTTCGATCTGTTCCGCAGTAATCACCGCGCCGCGGGAAATCAGCATTTCGTCTTTTTGCACCTGTATCACAACCTCCGGCACGGCATCTTTAGCTGCCTGCTTGGCGGTTTCGGTAGCAATATCATTAAAAAATTCGTTAGCCGCTAGAGTAAGCCCATTCAAGTAATCCAACAGAAAAGACAAACCCTCGTCACTTAGGCGTGTACGATAAAGTAAAACAGCAATATCATCTTTCGCCATGAGCAAATCATCATCTCGCACACCCTGCTCATAGACTGTGCTAACGATCTCGCGCAAACTACGCCGTATATTGGACATTTCATTGAAATCTATTTCCAATACATATTGCAACGTTTCATTTGTATATTCACCTGGTAAGGCATTCCTTAAAGAGATTAGGCGGTTTTCGATTTCTATTACTGTATTATTGCGTAAAGATTCCATAAAAGCGAAATCATAATTAATATTTGCCAGTAAATGTGTCAGCACACTTTCGTCTATGCTGAATATTGGTTCTACCTGCGCTACAGCTTCTGTACGGACTTTTTCAGTTTTTAGGTTACTAATATACTCGGTGTTATGCCCGCGATAAAATATGTCTTTGTCTGCTACCTCGCCCTTTTGTGAAGTGATTTGCGCCGGTAGAATATCAATAGCTAAAATGGCAGTACAAAATAAGGCAAATACTGCCAGTATCAACATTTTCACCCATATATGGGGAGTTTTTTTTCGTTTAGACAAAGCTTTTTTCTTATTTTGAATCATGTAGCACCCACTAGTTTCTATTTTCGTATGCATCGATTATTCTTTGTACCAGAGGATGGCGCACCACGTCTAATTTACTTAAATAGCAAAAGCCAATGCCGCGTATACCGGTCAATAATTTTTCCGCCTCTACCAGCCCGCTCATTTGCCCTGTCGGCAAATCGACTTGGGT
>WRKD01000228.1 GCA_009778255.1 Bacillota bacterium | reverse complement strand
CTACAAATCGTCTATTATTTACTTGAATTGTGGAGTATCCCCTATCTTACATTTCAACTACAAAGACGGCACTAAAACCATCACATTTGAGGATATATAAGGTTCGTTTTTGGATTGCCATGGCGCAACATCCGTACATACATAGCCGCTGACGATAATATCATCAGCGGCGGTGTATGTATGTTTTGTATTATAGGGCGTAGCGAGGAGGAGGCTTATTATATAAAATGCACCTCGCTACTTGGCATACTCTATAGCGCGTGTTTCGCGTATCACTACCACTTTTATCTGCCCCGGAAATTCCAGTTCGCTTTCAATTTTTTTCACGATATCCCGCGCGACATGCACAGATTGTACATCGTCTACCTTATCCGGCTTAACAATAATACGTATTTCCCTCCCGGCTTGTATGGCAAAAGATTTCTCTACACCCTCGAAGCCGTCGGCAATTTCTTCCAATTTCTGCAAACGCTTAATATAGTATTCTAAAGACTCGCGGCGTGCGCCGGGGCGGGCGGCCGAAACAGTATCGGCAGCCTGTACCAGAGCTGCTTCCAAAGAACCTGCTTCTACATCGCCATGATGAGCCAATATGGCATGAACAACTTCCGGTATTTCTTTATATTTCTTGGCTAAATCCGCGCCTATTACGGCATGAGAACCTTCAACTTCATGATCTATGGCTTTACCAATATCATGCAATAAACCAGCCCTTTTAGCCAGCGCTACATCGGCGCCTAATTCAGCCGCCATCACGCCTGCCAAATGCGCCACTTCTATTGAATGCTTAAGCACATTCTGGCCATAACTGGTGCGGAATTTTAGCCGCCCCAGTATCTTGATCATTTCACTATACAACCCATGTACATTTGTTTCAAAAGTAGCTTGCTCCCCTTCATCCCAAATGCGCTGCTCTACTTCTTTTTTGGCTTTTTCTACCATTTCTTCGATTCGCCCGGGTTGAATGCGTCCATCTAAAATTAATTTTTCTAATGCTACACGAGCTATTTCACGCCGTACCGGGTCGAAACCGGAAAGGGTAACAGCTTCCGGTGTATCATCAATAAGTAAATTAATCCCTGTTAGGGTTTCTAAAGTGCGGATATTGCGGCCTTCGCGGCCAATTATGCGCCCCTTCATTTCTTCGTTGGGTAATGCTACTACAGATACAGTACTTTCCGCCACATGATCGGCAGCTACACGCTGTATAGCAGCACTTACAATTTCTCGTGCACGCTTCTCTCCTTCTTCTTTGGCTTGATTTTCAATATCGCGAATTAATATTGCCGCTTCATGTTTAACTTCATCCTCAACACTGGCTAATAATATTTGTTTAGCTTCTTGTGAGGTAATACCGGAAATACTTTCCAGTTCTTTTACCTTTTGCCGCTGTAAATCTTCTATTTTTGCCCGGTATTGTTCCGCATCCTGCTCCTTTTTCCGAATTGATTCTTCCTTCTTTTCTACACTATCTAATTTGCGGTCAATATCTTCCTCTTTTTTCTGTAAACGTTTTTCTTGGCGAACTATCTCATTGCGCCTCTCGCGGTTTTCTCTTTCGGCATCCTCCCGTTGTTGATGAATGGATTCTTTAGCTTCCAGCAATGCTTCTTTTTTTCGTGTTTCGCCTTCTTTTTTTGCGTCTATCAATATTTTGGCAGCAGCTTCTTCGGCAGATTTTATGCGCGCTTCCGCAAGTTTTTTGCGTGTTAGATAGCCAACAATACAGCCGACTGCCAACCCGCCTAGCAGCGCTAGAACAGTTTGAAGCATTCGCTTCACCCCCAATAATTTATATAAAAATAAACCGAGTTAAAAACCCGATTTTAGTAATACAGATGATGGAACTAATCGTTTTTATCAAGTATATATCATTTCAACAATATCGGTAATTAAGATATAACTAACTAAAAACCAACCGTCATCTATATATGCTCCGCTTAAGCGGTCTAAAAACAGCCCTTAACATTACTATTTTAGTATAATTTTGCCCGAATGTCAAGAAATTTTTGTACCAGGTAAAATAAACAAATGAATATAATATCCTACCTAACTGGTCTGATAATACCAATAGGGGTTTGTTGTTTAGATTGCCCTAATGGATTATCTTTAAGTATACGCACCATTAATAAACGGTCTATTTCTTGGGAGGAAGCGCCCAATATTTGTCCGCCCAAATCATTGATATCTGTGATGATCACCGGACAGTTCACGGCATCGGCAATTTTTTGCGCCGTTTTATCCGGCTCAAGCGGGCCCAACACCACACAACGGTTATATGGCGCTATTACATAATCCGCCGGGCCGTCTATAGCGGCAACACGATACCCGGCAATTTTATAAAACCAACCTCGTTTACCCAGTAATTTGCCAATAGCAGAAATAAATGCCGCAAATAGTATACGCAACCGGCCACATTCGCGCACGGCCATTTCCATACTTTCCGGCATAGAAATACCTATACCGCCAGGGTTTTTATACACAAACTTCACCAAAATACGCGCCAATAAACTGACTTTAATTTCATCCACAGGCACAGCGCGGCCCTGCACCGCAGCTACAGCTTTTTCAGTAAAAAAAAGCACATCTCCCTTTTGCAATAAAGGTTTAGCATATTTTTGTGCAACTTGACATAAATCATCCGGTGGGGCTAGTACATGCGTACGAATAGCCAAGCGGCGATATGTCATGCCATCTACCTCTATCAGTTCTTTTTTACCTTCGTTGATGATTGCTAAGCCCTCGTCGATACTTTTCATTGTCATACTTTGCCTCTTTAATCTATATAATATTCATCGTCAAATGAAGGCAGCCATTCTTGCAGCGCTTCTATTATAAATGAATACTGAAATCCTTTTGCCACTAAACGGCGCAGCATTCTTTTTCGCAAATTTTGTAATTTTTGCGCGTCAGCAGGCTTGTTTGTTTTAGCCAGTAAGCGTTGTAATATATCCCTTTCCATTTCCAAGGGATAATGTTCCTCCAGCAAAGAGGAACAAAGTTCGGCTGAATACCCCAATTTTATAAGCTCTTGCCTCATTAAAGCCTGCCCACATTGTGAATACTGGGTTCGCCTACGGATAAGCACTTCTCCTGCCCGTGCATCATCCTGATATCCGCGTTCCTTTACATATACCAAGGCGGCTTCAATATCTGCCGCGGCGGCGCCGCGCTCGCTAAGACGCTGCCGTAATTCAGCAGCGCTATATTCACGGCGGCCCAGATAACGTATGGCAGCGATGCGTGTCAGCTCCGTTTCTCCGGCTAAATCTTGCTTAAGGGTTCTATTCCAACCCATGGCCTATATCTGAATCGGCGCTACCGCCGCCTACCGTTATTAAAGGAACCTCTTGCGAATGCAAGCGAATCGTCTCTGCAATTTCTTGCATTATATCTGGGTTGTCCTGCAAATATATTTTAGCATTCTCACGGCCCTGCCCTATTCTTTCTTCTTTATAGCTGTACCAGGCGCCAGCTTTGCCAACTATTTTCATATCTACGGCAATATCCAAGATATTTCCTTCCTTTGATATACCCTGTCCATACATTATATCAAATTCGGCTTGTTTAAAGGGTGGAGCAACTTTATTTTTAGCGACTTTAACTTTTGTGCGATTACCAACTACATCCGAGCCGATTTTTATAGCTTCGCCACGACGCACTTCCATACGTACCGATGCATAGAATTTTAAAGCCCGCCCGCCGGCGGTTGTTTCCGGATTACCATAAACAACTCCTATTTTTTCCCGCACCTGATTGATAAAAATAAGGCAGGTATTGGTCTTACTTGTCGCGCCGGTCAATTTACGTAGCGCTTGAGACATTAACCTGGCTTGCAAGCCCACTTGGTAATCGCCCATATCGCCTTCCAGTTCTTGCTTGGGCACTAATGCCGCAACCGAATCTATAATGATCACATCTAAGGCGCTACTGCGCACTAAAGCTTCGGCTATATCCAGTGCATCTTCTCCTGTATCGGGTTGGGAGATCAGCAGATCATCTATATCTACACCCAATTTTTTGGCATAAATAGGGTCAAGTGCATGTTCTGCATCGATAAATGCAGCCATGCCGCCCAATTTTTGCGCTTCCGCCACTATATGCAAGGCTACAGTGGTTTTGCCGGAAGACTCCGGGCCATATATTTCTATCACCCGCCCTCGTGGCACCCCACCTACACCCAAAGCAAGGTCAAGCGCCATAGAGCCGCTGGGAATTACATCCATGGGCGCTACGCCACGTTCCCCCAAACGCATTACAGAGCCTTTACCAAAATCCTTTTCAATTCGTGCCAGCGCAGCTTCCAACGCTTGCATCTTGTCTTGCGGCTTGTTGATCGAACCTCGGTTTAGATTTCGTTCATTTTTTTCCGGCATCGTTTTCTCCTCCCAAAATTCAGTCTTTATCTTCCAAATACTCTCTTGCATGACGAGTATATCTTTGTGCATGCACAATAAAACCCTTTTCATCTTCTTCGCTAAGCTGCTTTTTTATCGTACAAGGCGAACCGATGACTTGCGAGCGAGGAGGGATACTTTTACGTGGCGGAACTAAAGCCCCTGCCCCCACCAGCGAACCATGACCGATTCGCGCCTCATCCAATACAATGGCGCCCATACCGATCAAGCAATTATCTTCTAATGTAACAGCATGAATAATAGCGCCATGCCCAACCGTAACATTATCGCCAATATACGTGGGAATGCCGGAGTCTACATGCACCAAACTATTATCCTGTATACTAACATTTTTACCGATAATAATCGGCGCCATATCGGCGCGAATTACCGCACCATACCATACACTGCTATTGGCGCCGATACTCACATCACCAATAATATCTGCGCTGGGAGCAATAAAACAGCTGGCGTCAATTTGCGGGCTTTTGCCCTTATAAGCATATATGCCCATAAAACCCTCCTCATATAGAATATTGGCAATATTCATTTAACCGCCCATGGCAGGAGAGATAATAGTGATATCCATACCGTCGTAAAGAAGTGTATCTGCCGAAAGCCGCTTGCCGTCGGCGAAAGCCATCAGTTCCTTTTTAATATGCAGCTTTAAAAACACATCGTTAAGTCGCGCATTCGTTTCCAGAGGCAGAGCATCGTATTGCTTGTGCAAGCCCTTGATCATATAGGGTAAATTCCCCACAATGCGCACTTTAACCAACATATTCATCTCCATAAAGCTGTATGGCTACATCCACTAAACCTGCACTGATCAGGTTTTCTTTTTTGGGAATGCCGGTACTTTTATCCAAGCCAGATTCTTGTAAATACTCTTCTATCAATTGTTCATGATTAAGATAAATATCTGCCAAAGGACCGGCATTTAGCCCTCCTAACAGACGTTTGGGAACTTGGCGTTTATGCAGATTCATACCTTCCCGTGCATTGAAGGCATGGCGCAGTAAAGAGATGCGATTGCCAATTGTTAATAATTCTGCAAAACTGAACGATTCACCTGTCACGGCGTGCAAAAACTCTTCGCAACTTTTATAACTAAGCATAAAAATATTTGGAAACAGACAAAAACCGCAAGCATCTATAACATGGGCAAAATCCTCCATCATTTTATGGGCAGCTCCCTGCTGCTCTGGCAGCGGCATATCCGGAGGAGCATACGCTGTGGTTCCCTGAGTATGCCGGCCGGGAGTCGCTTCACAGCAATACATAGTAAAGAGGTCGGGGGTTAGGCGCTGATCATGCATTGGTAATTCTTGACCGCCGATTTGCATACCATATTCAAAAGAACCCGGAATATGTAAAGAAGCTCTATAAACGCCATCTGCCAGCAGTTTTCCCAAATAACCTTCACGGCGACAAATTTTTTCCGTCAAATCTGCCATGGCAGGCCCATTTCCCCATTTCAACACAAGGCCATCCGTTTGTTCATCATTCAGCAAATTGTTTTCATAGCATTCCATAGCAAAGGCACAAGCGGCGCCCACAGATATGGTATCTAAACCATAGCGGTTACATAAGTCATTGGCTTTTGTTATTTGCTGAATATCATCTACCAGGCACATAGAACCAAAGGCACCAATGCTTTCATATTGAACTGTACGAATAGGCTGCGCGCTATGCTCTGCCAAAATAAGCTTACCGCATGCAATAGGGCATCCACCGCAGCCAAGGCCTTTTACTGCAATCTCTTTTAATGCCTCTCCGCCGGTTTTGGCAAAATTGGGGTAATCCTCTGGAGCGCCGTTCCAGTTTTTTATAGGGGCGTCGGCGCTTTCCACTGCCCCTGCGTAAAAAGCAGCAGTACCTAAATCGTTCATCAACCCTCCCATGCCTTCTTTATCTGTACATACCGGCATATATTTCTTGCGCAGCTGTTTGAGTGTTTCCGGTTCGGCAACTGCTATGTTTTTGCTGCCGCATACTACCAATGCTTTCAGTTTTTTCGAGCCCATAACAGCGCCTAAACCGGAACGCGCCGCAACATTGCCTTTTTCCGTTACAATACCGGCTAATAAAGAAAGCTGTTCGCCCCCGGGCCCTATGCAAGATACTTTTGCTTTAGCTTTAGTGGCTTTACGCAGTTGATCTTCCGTAGCATAAGTATCCAGTCCCCAATAAGCTGAGGCATCGCGAATTTCCACCACCTCGTCGTTTACAAAAAGATAAACGGGTCTTTCTGCTTTACCGTTAAATAAAATGCCGTCATAACCGGCTTTTTTAATTTCTATGCCTATAAACCCGCCACAGTTAGCGTCGCCAATTGTTCCGGTTAAGGGAGATTTTCCCACTACCATATGCCGAGAAGCCACCAAAGCGCCGCTTCCTGTTAATATTCCTGGTAAAAATCCTAATATATTATCTTCACCCAGCGGATCAACTCCCGGCTTTAGCCTTTCGAAAAGAAATTTATCTCCAATGCCGTATCCGCCTAAATACTGCCTATATAGTGATATATCCGGATACTCGACATCTATGGCGCCAGTAGTCAGGTTCACCCATAAAAACTTTCCACAAAACCCACCCTTCATACACACACCTCTTTTCGTTTCATTCATAGCATAGGGCGGTCTTCGCCCGCAACCCAAGGAGTCAGAATATTACTTCTACCCCCATTGCTGTTTGAAAATGCTCTAAAGCAAACTGCTCTCCTTCTTCATTGGGGGAATAACAAACCGCCCTTGGCACTGTTACTTTATACCCTAAACCATATGCGTCGATAACGGTATGCAATACGCACATATCTGTACAGACCCCAGAAACCGTTATATGCGTAACACCTCTGCTACGCAGCCATATATCGAGCTTTGTGCCTACAAAAGCCGAGTAACGATTCTTTTCTATTATTATTATTTGTTTGGGGTGGCGTTCACTTATACTGGCAATTTTTTGCGCAACTGAGTTATAAAGCAAGTGCCCATGGCTGTTTTTAATGTTATGGGCTGGAAATAGCTTAGTCTCGGGATGAAAGCTATCATCAGGGAAATGTGTATCTAGGCATACCGCGATATAATCTCCGGCAACGGCAAATTCTTCTAAGTAGCTGCAAATAGCCGGGGCAATAGCTTGGGCTTTTAGTCCGCAAAAAAGCGCGCCTTCTTCCGAGATCAAGTCGTTTGTGTAATCATTAAGTATAAACGCTCTTTTCATCAAACTTTCCCCTTGGAAAAAGTCACCCACATTCACTTTAAGAGCGCTGGCAATTTTTTCGAGTGTTTTAAGTGAAGGATACACTTCGGCTCTTTCTACTTGGCTGATCAAGCTTTTGGAAACATGCGCGGCTTGCGCAAGCTCTGCAACAGAAATGTTTTGGGCCATTCTTAATTCCTTTATACGCCATCCTGTTTCTAGTTTATCCAAATTCATCGACAGGGTATTATCTTGTTCTTGCATATAAACTATCACCTCATTCATAACTATATTGTTAATGAATATATAATAGCATCAAACACTATCCTTGTCCAGTATTTATTCCCCTTAATAATTATTAGATATATTTGCGAAATTGGCAGGACAAGCATAAACGCTGGCGAATTAAAAATAAATCTGCCTTTCTTACAAGCGAATCTTTTCGGATAATGTTATCTAAACCAGTTTTACACTCAATTTTGTGCAGTATATTTGTGTAATCGCTGCTGTTTGCATCAAGTAAAGCGCTAAAGAATATTTAGGGAGGAACTAAAGATGATGAAATCAAAAGGAGCTGTACTGCGAGAACTGAATAAGCCCTTTGTGGTTGAAGAATTACTGTGGGATGACCCGCGAGATGATGAAATCGGTGTGCGCATAGTTGCCACCGGTGTATGTCATTCCGATTGGCACTGCGTAAATGGCAGCTACACCATGGATTTTCCGCAACACCCCATGGTAGCTGGTCATGAAGGCGTAGGTATTGTGGAACGCGTTGGCAAAAAAGTTAAGCGCGTACAAGAAGGCGACCATATTGTGATGTCTTGGATGGCTTCTTGTGGCCAATGCGAATGGTGTATAAAGGGATTGGGGCAGTTATGCGATCGTGGCGAGCACTTAATCGACGGCTTGCGTGATGATTATAGTTCCCGCGTACATACGGCAGATGGCAAAGATTGTTGGCAATTATCTTTTTTAGGAGCATTTTCAGACTACTGTGTGATACCCGAAGTATGCGCGATCAAAGTTGCTAAAGATATACCCTTAGAAAAAGTTCCCATTGTGGGTTGCCGCATTCCCACCGGCTGGGGTTCTGTTATTCATACCGCACAAGCGCATCAAGGCTGCATAGCGCTGGTTGTAGGTTTAGGCGGTGTGGGTATAAATGTATTGCAGGGCTTGAATTCTGTTAATGCGCGCATTGTTATTGCCGCCGATATTGCTAATAAAGAAAAATGGGCCCGTGAATTTGGCGCAACCCATTACATTGATTGTTCAAAGCAAAACCTTATAGAAGAAGTGTATAAAATTACTGGTATTGGTGTGGATTATGCTTTTGAATGCTGTGGCCAAAAGAAAACTCAAGAGCAATGCATTCAGGCTATACATAAAGGTGGACATGTGGTTTTTGCTGGCGTAGCCTCTATAGAGCAAGAAGGCATTGAAGTAAATTTAAACAAACTTACTTTATTCCAGCAACATATACATGGCACCTGCTACGGTGGGAAAAGCCCCTTCGAGATGGTGCCGCATCTGCTGGAAATGTATCGTTGTGGTAAAATAAAGTTCGACGAATTAATAACTAGGGAGTATACCTTGGAACAAATAAATGAGGCTTACGAAGATATGTTCGCCGGCAAAAATATTTGTGGAGTGATCCGCTTTTAAATAAAGGCGCCTCTAATTGCTCCGAATCTGGTGATGAGCGAGTATTTAGAGATGCCTATAATTCATATTTAGGAAGTGATTGATTTATGGAAGAAATAAAAAAAGAGCAGGAAATTGAAGCTGACGACGAGATAATTGCTGAAATAGAAGTGGAAGACCTATCTATAGACGGCATTTGCGGAGTCTACTAATATGATTTAAAGTGATGTGTAGAAAAAAAGATAAAGAGGACGTGAAGCACTTGTATAACAACATCTTCTCACCTCAAAAAATCAATAGTCTGCACACAATTAACCGGTTGGTTTTTGGGCCGCATCGTTTAAACTTTGCTGAAGGGCATGTGCCGGGGCAAAGGCGTTTAGCGTATTATGAAGAGCGCGCTCAAGGTGGTGTAGGGCTTATAATTATGGAAGGTTCTATGATTCTGCCCCAAGACTACCCATATGCTACTGTCTTAAATATTCATGAGCCAAGTGCCAGTAAATCATATGCCCTTATTGCACAAACTCTTAAGCGTTATCCCCTGCTATTGATCGGGCAATTGAATCATTATGGCGGGCAAGGAAATAGCGAAATCAGCCGCCGCCCTTTACTTGCTCCTTCTCCGATACCGGAAATTAATACCAATGCTGTGCCTAAAATAGCCGATGATAATGATCTAGCGCTTCTTATAGAAGGTTTTACTATAGGCGCAAGGCTATTAATCGCCAGCGGTTTTGATGGTGTAGAAATAAACGTCGCCCAGTATTCCTTACTTAGGCAATTCCTGTCGCCCCTTACCAATTTGCGCGACGACGCTTATGGCGGCGTTTTGGAAAACCGAGCCAAACTGCCTTTACAAATAATAAAAAGCGTACGGCAAGAGCTGGGGCAAACACCAATTTTAGGGTTGCGGCTCTGTGGCGACGAATATGCACCCTGGGGAGGCTTAGGCCCGCAAGAATGGGCAAAAATTGCCGCTTACCTATGCGAAAGCATACAAATAGATTATATTGCGGTAGAAAATGGCAGCCTATATAGCAGCCATAAAACATTCGCCGGCATTCAAGAACCGGAAGATTATGCCGTTATAGCCGCCAAACAAATAGGCCTTGCGGTAAAAAAGCCGGTAATAGTCGGCGGTTCTTTGCAAAGCCCCGATTTGATCGAAAGTATTGTAGCAGAACAAACTTGTTTGGCGGATATAACCAGAGCTTTAATCAGCGACCCTTATTATCCGCAAAAACTCGCCGCCGGCTTAAGTACAAAAATCAAACCATGTATACTTTGTCGCAGCGGCTGTTATACTCATACGCAAACCAATAATCCTATAGCTTGCAGCGTCAACCCACGGGCTGGTTGCGAAGGAATGCCAGGCATTGAAACCAATATCTTCAAACAAGATCGTGGTAAAAAGCTGGCGGTTGCGGGAGCAGGGGCGGCAGGTTTGCAGGCTGCTTTACGCGCCGCCGAAAAGGGCGCATTAGTTACGCTATATGAAGAACAAGCGCATATTGGCGGTTTATGGAGATTATATAGTAAAAGCCAGCCGCGCTTAGAGGCTTTAATAGATTATTATTTACGTATGTTAAGGCTATTAAATGTAGAAATTAAACTAAACCAAGCTTTTTGTGCACAACACGCCACAGATTATGATGCCGTGATTATTGCGGTAGGAGCATTGCCACAAAGGGAGGCTGTTTTGCCTCAAGCAGATATGCTGCATACAAGCGCAGTTCAATACCTGCATCATCCGCAACCGGCTAAACATGCCGTGGTTTATGATAAATTAGGAAATTGGCAAGCACAGTTGGCCTGCCGTAAATTGGCAACTTTAGGCGCTCATATAGATCTGGTGAGCCCGGATAGTTATTTAGCCGCTCTCGACACATTTAATGGCGACTTTATCTATTGGTATGAAGAATTAGCCAAACTGCCTATACAAACTTACAAACAGAAAACTCTGGGGCGTATATTTGGCGCAGAAATAATACTTCACGACCAATACAGTGGCGCTGAAGAATTGTTATCTGAGGTAGATATGTTGATAGAAGCAAGTGCGGGAAAAGAAAACCTTAACATTTATCAACAGTTGCTGGGCAGCAAAATAAACGTTCTTGCAGTAGGCGACTGTGTGGCTCCGCGCAACTTGGCAAGCGCCATACGCGAAGGGGATCTCGCGGCGGAGGAGGTGTGGGCAAATTAATACTACTCAATACCCTCTGTTGCTATCTCCGCTGAGCGTTGGCCCGGTACGTTTAAAAAATCGCGCTGTTTTTTCGGCGCATTTAACTAATATGGCAAAACAACATCAACTTTCCGAAAAACAAGCCCATTATTACGAAGAACGTGCAAAGGGTGGCGTGGGGCTGATCATTACTGAAGAAGTAACTGTGCATCCCAGTGATTGGGCTTATGAGTACTTAATCGACGCTTATTTACCAGAAGTTGTCAATGGATATAAATATGCCGTTGATCGCGTTCATCGCCATGGAGCAAAAATTTTTTTGCAACTGAATCATAATGGCTCTCAAGGTAATAGCGTTTATTCACGCCGCGCTTTATGGGCGCCTTCTGTTTCTGTAGATCCTCTCTTTCGTGAAGCAGCCAAAGCAATCGATCTTTATGAGATAGAAGAATTGATCGAGTACTATTCTCGCGCGGCTATTTATGCCCGCGAGGGTGGTTTCGACGGTGTGGAACTACAAGGATCGCATTCTTCTATTTTAAGACAATTTCTCTCACTGTTCTCCAATCAACGCAGCGACGAATACGGAGGAACTTTGGAAAACCGTTTTCGCTTGATCAAAAGGATAGGTGCTGCTGTACGCGGAGCAATAGGGCCAGATATGGCTTTAGGATTAAGATTATCCGGCGCGGAGTTCCTACCCAACGGGCTTACTTTAAAAAATACCATTGAAATTTCGCATTTGGTAGAACAATGCGGGTATTTCGATTATCTTAACTTTAGCATTGGTATTGCCAGCAGGCAATTATACTTAGTGGAAGGCACTATGAACTTGCCTCCAGGCTATGCCGTTTATATTGCAGAAGCCGTACGTCAAAAAATCGGCTTGCCGGTAATTGCATGTGGGCGAATAAAAGACCCTCAACAAGCGGAAACGATACTTGCGCAAGGGCAGGCAGATTTAATTGGCATGGTACGCGCGCAAATATCCGACCCTTATTTCATGAATAAAGTCATTTCAGGGGAAGAAGAGCACATAAACGGCTGTTTATCTTGCAATCAAGATTGTATTGGACGGGTAGGCGCCAATAAAGAGATCGGCTGCGTACAAAATCCCTTTATTGGACGGGAAGCGGAATGGAATGCAGAAAGGCTACCTGCGGCCCCCCACCCCCAAAAAGTGGTAGTAGTAGGCGCGGGCCCGGCAGGGTTAGAGGCAGCCGTGATCGCCGCCAAACGCGGACATACTGTAGTTCTTTTTGAGCAAAACCATACTATTGGCGGGCATATTTCCTTAGCGTCGGCCTTGCCGGGGCGAGCAGAGCTGGGAGATAGCATACGCAATCTTGAAATTAAGCTAAAGCAGCTGCCCATAGAATTACGACTCGGCGTAACAGCCACTGCTGAACTTATACGGGAACAAGAGCCGCACTTTGTTATAATAGCTGCAGGAGCTTATGTAACAGAACACTATTTACGCCAACAGCAAAAACATGTATATCATCTGGTAGATTGGCTACAAAGCCGCGAAGAATTGGGCGAAAGCGTGGCTATAATCGATTATTTAGGAAGTTCTGCGGCAGCTTACACTCTGGAACTATTATTAAACATGGGTAAAAGGGCGGAGCTGATATGCGGCGCTTTGCAACCGGCGGCGGAACTCTCACGTACTACAGATTGGGAGCTTTGGTATAAACGTATTAGGCAAAAAGGAGCCACTGTGACTACAGACACCTCGGTTCTCTCTATCAATGGCCGGGAACTCTCACTTATGAATAATTATAGTTGCGAAATAATTAGCCATTATCATGATAATACGCTTATTTTTGCCCCTTTAAAGGCCAATAATAGTTTGTACTATGAAGTAAAAAAAGAATTCCCGGCAGCGCTCATAGGCGATGCTTTAGCTCCGCGTGGTTTAGGCGAAGCGATTTATGAAGGCTGTGAAGCAGCCATAAGTATAGGTGAATAATAATGGGAAAAAACATCTATCTTTATCTGGAATTTAACGGTAAAACCTTAAGCACAGCAGCATCAGAAATGTTAGCATGCGCCCTTAAACTGTTTGCGCCCACCGAATTAACTGCCTTGATCGGGCAAGCCGAGCCAAATATAATTGCCGGTTTGCCATTAAATCGTATTTACTACGGCAGCGCTTCTCCGGTGTTTCCCTATATTCTGGCGAAAGCAGCAGGAAAATTACCCCTGCCAGATTTATTGCTTGCTCCTATGAGTGCCGAAGGGCAGGCTTTTGCCGCCGCTTATGCCGCCCATAATAATCTGCCCCTGATCGCAGATGTTACAGATATTGCTCCCGAGCAACAGTTTCTACTGGTAAAACGTGCAGCAACAGGTAATCTTGGGCAAATGCAAGCTACCTTAAAATATCCTCAAGTATTATTGCTGCATCCCGGCGTATGGAGAGCAACAGAGCTACCCAAACAGTTGATAAAACCTCTAATAGAAATATTACCTTTGCCAAAAGAAAGCAATATAGCACAGCTTAAACGCGTATACACCGCATCGCGAACAGAAATGGAAGTAGATGAAGCAGATATTGTGGTAAGCGGCGGCGGTGGCATGCAAAGTGCAGAAAAATTCCAAAGTTTGAATAAGCTTTGCACGCTTTTGAACGCATCCCTTGGTGGTAGCCGTATAGCAATAGACCGGGGATGGATAGAGCAAAGACAATTGATTGGCGCCAGTGGAAAAACCGTAGCGCCGCAGCTATATTTTTGTTGCGGGATATCTGGAGCTGTGCAACATAATATAGGAATGCGCAAGAGCCGGCATATCATTGCAGTAAATACAGATAATACTGCGCCAATTTTCGCAGAAGCAGATTTAGCCGTAAACTGCGAAGCATCTGCGCTAATTAATAAGCTTACGACTATGCTGGCTGCATACCAACCTGTTCCAGGAGGAATAATTCCATGAGCAGAAGTTTTGATGCCATCGTGGTAGGCGCCGGACCGGCGGGCTCCGCTGCAGCTAAAATTATCGCTAGGGGTGGCGCAGAAGTTGCGTTATTAGAAAGAGGGCTTTTCCCGGGCGCAAAAAATGTCTCTGGCGCAGCTCTTTATGATACAGCTTTACTGGAGAAACTTTACCCCGGTTTTTATCGCGAAGCGCCGGTAGAACGCTATCTTACCCGAAAAAACTTAGGCTTTATTACCGAGCAACAATTACTGAGCATTGCTTATCATGATGACAATAAAAGCAACTTGCCATATAAAGGTTATTCTATACAACGTGGTCGTCTAGATCGCTGGTTGGCCCAGCAAGCGGTAAATGCGGGCGCGCATTTATTCACACAAACGCTGGCAACTGAAGTCATTAAGCAGAACAATCAAATAACAGGCATTGTTCTCGAAAATGGGGAACGCTTAAACGCCCCGCTTGTCATTGCGGCAGACGGAGCAAATTCTCTACTGGCTCGCTCTGCCGGGTTAAAAAAAGCGCCCCACGCCGAAACCACTTCCTTAGGCGTTAAAGAAATCATCGCCTTGCCTCAAAAAATATTGGAAGAACGCTTCCAGCTTAAGGGGAATGAAGGGGCTTCTTATGAATTTGTGGGCATGGTATCCGGCTTAGCCAATGGAGGAGGCTTCCTCTATACGAATCGCGACAGTATTTCCATAGGCATTGTTGCCCAGCTATCAACTTTACAACAACATGGGTTGCGCCCCTATGATCTATTGGAGAGTTTTAAAGAGCATCCGGCAATAGCGCCGCTGCTTAGAGAGGGAAAAACACGTGAATATGGGGCGCATCTTATTCCGGAAGGCGGGTTTAAAGAATTATCTCGTTTAACCGCTCCGGGCATTATGGTTGCCGGAGACGCCGCCGGTTTTGTTATGGTTACCGGTTATTTACTTTTGGGAATCAATTATGCTTTAGAAAGCGGAATGCTGGCTGGAGAGACCGCCTTAGAAGCCCTGCAAAATCGCGAATATAGCCACTCTTTACAAAACTACAAGAACAAACTCACTCAATGCGGCTTGCTAAAAACTTTCTCCTCTATGCGGGGCTTACCAAAAAACCTGGTAAATAATGTGAATTTACAAAACCGCTACCCCCAGCTAATTTGCGATATTATGCATAATCTGTATAATGTTGAAACCAAGCCTTTACCAAAAATGCTGCCTTTATTATGGCGAAGTCTGCAGCATTCCGACATTAAGCTCGGTTCTTTATTACTGGATTTAATAAAAATTGGAGGATCTCTTGGCATATGAATGTGCAGATAAAAACCGCAACCTTATTATTTCGCGAAGACCAAAACAGCCATATAAAGCTTGATTATGCAGCTTGCGAAGCCTGCCAAACAAAACCCTGTCTGAACATTTGCCCGGCGCAGATGTTTTCATTAACGGCGCAGGGCGATATATTATTTAGTTACGAAGGCTGTTTAGAATGTGGCGCCTGCAGTATTATTTGTTCATATCTTACCTGGTACTATCCACGTGGCGGCTATGGCGTGGTTTTTCGTGAAGTATAACAAGGAGCACCCTAATGAAAACTATTATATTGTTGCATGGCGGCCCGCTAATTACATCTTTGGAAGTAGATGAACTGGGTTATATACTCCAGCATAAACTGGTATACAGCCTGGATGAGGGAGATCTTTTTATCCTGAAAAGCGCTCTCGCGCTTACAGATGAGGTAAGTGTTTGCTCCCTAGGCGCAACACCGCCTACCCAAGCTTTCTTATTCGCCTTACTTCATGGCGCGCAAGACGCTTACTATTTTGGCGCGCAAGATTGGCCAAAGCAGCCGCTTGCGGCGGCAGCGGCTTATACCCTACAATGGGGGTTGAAGCAAAATTTCGATCTGCTTATTACCGGCGATTATGGTGAAGAGGTTATATGGGCAGCTCAGGCAGCTACAAACATGGGCATTCCTTTCTTCAATTCGCTCATAAGTGTGGAAGAAGAAGGAAATGAACTGCGCTTGCTACGAAAATTAGCCAAAGGACAAAGACAAGAAATTCTTGCCAAACCTCCCCTCGTTTTAGCTATTTTACCGCAGCTTTCCTATGCTGCCGCGCCGGCTATCAGCGAGCAGGTCAAGGTTAATGAAAAACCAATATTTGATAATTTTATTTCATATTATGATTGTTTACGCCGTATGGGAATAATGAATACACCCACTTGGATGCCTCAGCCATTAAAACCTGCTGCCCAAGAATCTTATAAGCATTTATCTGATTTATCTGCAGACGACAATCTTAATTATTTATTGCATGGGCCGGCAACCACTAGGGCAGGGCTTCGTATTAGTGACAGCGTACAAAAATGCGCCGAAGCTATAATAGATTACATGTTACAAGCAGGTTTGATCCTTAAAAAACCAGCGGAGTAAATTATGCCATATTATAAACTGCATGAAAATGTAAAAGTGCGCGACGAATCATTTGGCTTATTGTTCTATATATGTCCCACTACCAGCTTAGTTTTTGTTGCTAGCGGCAATATGCTCAAGTCTGCAGATTTATACCGGGGCGGAACTGCCGCCGAATTTGCCGCAGATATGGAAAGCAAACAGATTAAAACTGTAGAAAGCTTATTGGCTAAACTAGCGCAAAGGCGGCTATTGTATGTTGAAAAATGAACTGCCGCATCTGGCGCTCTCGGCGCCGGTTAATGTAACCTGGGAAATTACACGCCTGTGTAATGCCAAGTGCCTCCATTGTTTATCGAGTACCCGCATGGCGGAATGCCAAGAAGAGCTGGATTTCTCTGAATGCCGTGCTTTTATAGATCAATTGTTGGCAGCACAGGTATTTCAAATAAATATCGGCGGCGGCGAGCCTTTTTTACGTAGTGATATTTGGGATATTTTTGCTTATTGTCATCAGCGGCAGTTGGTTACCTGCTCCAGCACCAACGGTTCTTTAATAGATAAGGAAGCCGCCCAAAGGCTGGCTAAAAGCCCTTATCATTTTTTACAAATCAGCTTAGACGGGCCTACTGAAAAAGTCAATGATAATATTCGGGGAAAAGGATCTTTTGCCATAGCTATATCTGCTCTAGAAAACCTGATTAAAGCAAACTTTCCTCATCTTTCTATAAACACCGTTGTTACCGCCGCCAATTATAAGCATATAGCGGAGTTATATCAGCTGGCAAGCTTTTATGGCGCTAAACTGCGTTTATCTCGCTTTAGGCCTTCCGGCGGCGGCGTGAAAATGTGGGAAGCTTATCGTTTAAGCCAAGAACAAACCATAGGTCTTGCAGAAGTATTAAGCGCGCATACCGATATTCTAACCGGAGATTCCTTCTTTGCCATAACTAAAGAAGATAGGCAACATTTAGGTCTTAATATGTGCGGCGCAGCTAAGCTGACCTGCGCCATTAGCCCAGATGGAAATTTTTATCCCTGCGCTTTTTTACAGCAGCCACCATTCTTATGTGGCAATATCCGGCGGGAAAGCTTTCAAAAAATCTGGCGGCAAGCGCCAGTATTGCAAATGCTGCGCTCTTTACAAGTCAATGCCTGCGAAAATTGCCATCGCTTTGATATATGTCATGGCGGCTGCCCTGCTATCGCTTGGCATATTCACCAAGACCTTACTTTGCCAGACCCAACATGTATCGAATCTGCTATAAAAAATAAAACTCACTTTCTGGTATAATTATGTTTTCTTTTAGTTTAGCGGAAGGCTATCGCTTGGCTAGGGATCAAGATGGCTGGAGTATTGCCGGCAACCTTCCTAAGCGGCGTGTAACTATCAGTGCTGGTTTAGCGCAGTCTTTGTTGCTTTTATTTAAAGGAACCGCACAAGAGCTGGCCTGGGCAACACAAAAAAGCCTGTTTCATTTGGCAGCTAAGGGTTATATAAATATCAAATATTCTGCCAATACACAGAACATCGCTACATTACCTATGGTTTCTGTGGTGATTCCGGTAAAAAACCGCGCCCAAGATTTAAAACAATGCTTATCTTCATTATACGAGCTTAATTGGCCTCCCAACAAACTGCAAATTATTGTGGTAGACGATAATTCCAGCGATGAAACTCCACAGATAGTGCAAGAAACATCTGCCATACTTATTAAGAAAAATTATTGTGAAGGTCCTGCTGCTGCGCGTAATCTTGGTGTACAAAAGAGCAGTGGCGATATTATAGCTTTTATCGACAGCGATTGCCTAGCCGATAGCAATTGGCTTAATGATTTGATTCCTTGGTTTAGTTTTTCGGCAGTAGGCGCTTTAGGCGGTTTGGTAGAAGGTTATTATCAACAAACTCCATTAGATAAGTATGAATCGGCTTGCTCCTCTTTATCACTTGGCCAACGTTTTCTTTTTGAAAAAACACTTTCTGGGGCTTTTTACGTACCCGGCTGCAATATGTTGATACGAAAAAAACTGTTTCTACAACTGGGCGGTTTTAATCCACAAATGTATGTAGGCGAAGATGTAGATTTATGCTGGCGTTTGCGTAGGCAAGGATGCGCTTTGATTTACGTACCGCAAGGAAAAATTTGGCATAAGCATCGTACCGCGGCTTATAATATGCTACAACGTAAATTTACTTATGGCACATCTGAAGCAGCTTTATATAAGCAAAACCAGGATAAAAAGAAAATCTTGCCCCTGCCTTTAGAAGCGCTGTTGTTTTATCTTAGCGCTGCCGCTATAATAATTGGCTATTGGCAGTTTTTCTGCCTCCTAATACTGGCATGGATTACTTCAGCTTTTTCTAAACACCGTTTAAGTAAACAGGTAGGTTTACCGGTTAAAGCACCAGAGGCTTGCCGTATTGCCTGGCGCTCTAACATCGCCGTTAGCTACAGCCTTAGCTATCATATTATACGGTATTATCTGTTTTTTAGCATACTTATAGCCTGTATATGGCCAAAATTTGTATTATTATTACTGGCCGCTTTGTTTTTTAGTTCTTATGTGGAATGGCGAATAAAAAATCCCCGCTTACCCTATACGGCTTTCTTATTCTATTATATCTTGGAACAGTTGTTTTATCAGGCGGGGGTTATCTGGGGAGGGGTTAAGCATGGTTATTTTCGTTTCTATTTACTCCGGCTGCACATATGGTGCCCATATAAATAATACAGCTGAAGGGAGGCTTTTTAACATTTGGAAGTTAGTGAATGAGTAAATACTAAAAGGAGGAATGGGTATGTCTATTGCAAGTTCTATTCTGTTTGCTATTTACCTGGCTATTTTGGTTTTTATTGGCTTAAGACAAGCAAAGAAAGTCAATTCTATGGAATCGTACTGGATGGTCAATCGCAATCTTTCCTGGTGGCGCATTGCGTTCTGCCTTGCAGCTTCTTGGTTCGGATTATCCAGTTTTACGGGCCAAGCCGGCTGGTTGTATGGAGAAGGGATGGGAGCGTTGTTTTACCTGGCTATACCCAATTTTGCGGCTATTGCCTTGGTAGGTTTGGTCTTTACTAAGCGAATCCGCCGTATACCAGCTATTTCACAACCGGAGTTTCTGGAAATGCGTTATAGCGCTGCGGTTCGCCCTTGGTTAGCTTTAATCATTCTCATTGCTTTTGCCGGCTATTCGGCTATGGAGTTTATTGCCCTTAAGTATGTATTTGAAGTCTTTATGGGTTGGCCCGGCTGGATTGGCGCACTGGTTATTGTGCTTATCACCTTGCTATATGTTAATATGGGCGGCATGAATACTGTGGTGCTGACAGAGATTATCCAATATGGATTATTGTTCATTGTCGGCGCAATTGTTAGTATTGTCGCTATTGTTAAAGGCACGGCTATTATCAATGCCGGCGCCTCCATATGGCCGGCAGGTACATCCATATTCGCTATTCCTACTCTTAATAATGGCGTATCTTGGTATAATGTATTCGGTTTTGGCTTAGGCATGACGGTATTGCTGATTCTTGCTTACTGGCCGGCTTGGTCTACGGAACAAAGCCCTTGGCAACGTATGTGGATGGCAAAAGACACAAAAAATGCTTATAAAGGGGCTTTAGCCGGGGCGGGCTTAAATGCTATTGTTTATATTTTTACCATTCTCATGGCAATCGGCGCTTGGGTAATACTGGGCCCGCCCTCTGCACAGGCTGCCGATTTCAATATTGAGCTGATAGTGTATGAGTTAATGAAATCCGTACTGCCTTTATGGATCATCCCCATAATCATAGTGGGCTTTATGGCGGCTGCTATGTCCAATATCTCGAATTTTACCACTTCTTCCGCATCCAACCTGGCTAAAGATATATATCAGCGTTATTTACGTCCTAATGCCAGTCAAAAGGAAATGGTATGGGTTTCGCGCGGCTGCATTGCCGTTGCTTTAGCTTTAGGCGTTTTAGCCGGTTTAGTCATGCCAAGCATCTTAGACGCTGTATTCACAGCAGCCTCTTTGGCCACCTGTGGATATTTTGTTCCTATTGTGGGCGCCCTTTACTGGCGGCGCGGTAATAATACCGGGGCAATTGCGGCTTTCATTTTGGGCAGCGCTTCATATTTAATTTTGGCGCTGGGGCAAATGTTTGGCGACTGGGAACTCTTTACAGACCCGGTATTGATAGGTATTGCCGTAAGCTTATTGGCTTATATAATAGGTTCTCTTATTACGGCGCCACCCACTAAGGCTCAATTGGTAGGGTTTTTCGAGAAAGACGCACAATCATTTATTGAAGATTGGCAATCGGCAGGCGTAAAAAATACTGCCAGCAGTCAAAGTTTAGCTTATGTAGATAAAAATCTTGAAAGCACCTTACAGGGTGAACGCAACCTGATCGTATGTAAACTCACAGTAGAAAACGCAGCCTTCGAAACATCAGAGATTTGGCGAAAATATATAGATATGTTGTTAAAAAACCAAAGCTGGCTCTATATGAGCGGCTATGATGTACTATACAAAATAACCCTATGCGATATGCTTGGTAATGTACGCTTAGCTCGCGGCGAAAGCCAAAATGATATAGTTTTATACTGCGAACCCTTACATCAAGATTTAGCTGCCGCCAAAAAATCGCTTGCTATAGCCATTGATGATATTAGGGCTTTAGATTTCAAACTGGTGCTTGCCAATTAGGCAACATATAAAGAAGGTGCTTCGATGTTTGAGTATAATGCTAGCGAATGGCAATTTTTTCAAAAAAATCTGTATCTCGATCATGAATGCGGTATAATGCTCGATCTGAGCCGCATATGCGCAGAACAGGATTTTTGGAATACTATTACTCCACTGCTAGAGCAAGCCCAAACTGAAATGCATTCATTGGAAAAAGGCGCATTAAACAATTTACAGGCAGGGCATT
The DNA here is from genome assembly GCA_009778255.1 of Bacillota bacterium. Taxonomy (GTDB): domain Bacteria; phylum Bacillota; class Dehalobacteriia; order UBA4068; family UBA4068; genus WRKD01. The sequence continues at coordinate 8,174 of WRKD01000228.1, read as the reverse complement.
TTTGGCTGCGTACGCCCAAGCTTGCGCCCCAGCATAAAATAACCGCCGATATTATCGCCACACAAAAAAAAATATCCGCCTTTACTCTTCAGGTACATAACGGAATTTTACAAGGAGAAAAAGAGGCTGTTTTTACTAACCTTTTGGTGATAGGTATCGGCGGTTCTTGCCAAGGCGCACGCTTTATTTCCCGGGCTTTAAGCTATAAAGCACATAAACTGCGCCTTTTCTTTCTGGATAACACCGATCCTCAAGGAATGGCTGAGCTTTTTGCAATAATACAACCCTCTTTAGCACAAACACTAGTAGCTGTTATTTCTAAAAGTGGACGTAGTATAGAAACAATCAATAGTATGCTTGAAACTAAAGACCTTTTCCAAGCGCAGGGGCTGGATTTTGCCCGCCATATGATCAGCGTTAGCACAATAGGAAGCGCGCTGGATATACGTTCTAAAGCAGAAGGCTGGCTGGCAAATTTTTCCATTCCGGAATGGCTAAGCGGGCGTTTTTCTCTAAGCTCGGCGTCAGGGCTGCTGCCGCTAGCCTTACAAGGTGTAGATATAGAAGCTATGCTCAAGGCTATGGCAGTTATGGATAAGCAAACGCGCCACAACAATCCGCAACAAAACCCGGCAGCTTTATTGGCCGGCGCCATGTATAACTTAACTAAGGGGCAAAACCATAGTCAATTGGTTTTATTGCCCTATAGAGATAATTTAGAATATTTTACAGCTTATCTGCAACAATTATTGATGGAATCTTTAGGTAAAGAATACGACCGTAAAGGCAGGCGTGTTTGCCAGGGCTTAACAGTATACGGCAATAAAGGTTCCAGCGATCAACACAGCTATTTACAGCAAGTACTGGCTGGTCCAGATGATTTTTGTGTTGTGTTTGTCGAGGTTTTAAATAATGACTTTGGAAAACTGGGCGGCGCAAGTTGCTCCGGCGAAGATTTAGAAACGTCTTTTCTAACCACAAGGCGCCTGCTTTCTACTTTAGGCCGAAAGAGTATTACCATTACTTTACCTAAAATAGAGGCTGCTTCTTTAGGCGCCTTGGTTGCATTATGGGAAAGAAGTGTGGGCATATACGCTGCCATGTTAAATATTAATGCTTATGATCAACCGGCAGTTGAGCAGCTTAAACAAGGTTTTTCATCACTATCAGAGCTTAAAGACTGCTTAAAAGCTCACTTAATTGCCCATCCGGAGCGGGCATTTACCCTGAACCAGCTGAGAGAGGTGCTGGATACACCGATAGAACAAGAATATCTTTTTAAATGGTTGCGCTATTTTGTTTCTAACTCTAATTCCTCTATACACACACTCCCGGGAGCCAGTATCTGGGAAGATCGCTACTACTATCTTCCAAAGGAGAGAAAACCGGAAGATGAATGATAAACAAAGCGCTGCGATTAACGCTGCTTATGCGCATTGGCTAAATGACCCATATTTCGATAGCCCGACAAAAGAGTATATAGCGAATTTGCAAGATGAAGGGGAAATAGCTAGTCATTTTGGCCCTTTCCCCGGGTTTGGCGTCGCCGGTATAAGAGCGCCCATAGGCGCCGGTAGCAGCCGCTTCAACCGCTATGTGATGCGCAAAATAACTCAAGCTGTGGCAGACGTATTATTGGCGCCCCCACATAGGCCAGAACTAAAAGTAGTAATAGGTTACGATACTCGTTTCAATTCAGCAGAAATTGCTTTAGACGCTGCCTTGACTTTGGCAGCCAGGGGAATTACCGTTTATCTGTTCAATTCTGCATGCCCTACTCCTCAGCTTGCTTTTGCTATAACTTATATGGGAGCTACTGCAGGTTTGATGATTACGGCTAGCCATAATCCCTGGACAGATAATGGCTGTAAAATATATGATGAACAAGGTTGCCAAATAGTTACTCATAAAACGCAGCAACTTATTCTTGCTATAGAAGCCCGCCAAGACTGGCATATAGATGTGCTTGATGAAGATAAAGCTAGGGAATTAGGCTTATTAAAGCGGCTAGATCATGAAATAGCAGACGCCTATTATCAATCGGCGCGGTATATACTCTTGAATCTGCCGCTTGCACAAAAAAAAGGCGCTTCTCTTTCCATTGTTTACTCGCCTCTGTTTGGTTCGGGCAGGGTAGCAATAAAAGAAGTTCTTAGTAGCGCTGGTTTTACGAATGTATTCATTGTACCTGAAGAGCAATTTTTCCGTGAAGATACTACTCATATTCCCCAAGCCAACCCGGAGTTTCCTGTTACCTTCAAGTTAGCCATTAAATATGCCCGGCAATTGAAAGCCGATTTACTGCTTTTAACCGATCCGGACGCCGATCGTTTGGGAGTAGGCTGCCGTAACAAGGGAGCATATAAAATACTAAGCGGCAATCAAGTAGGGTTATTGTTAATAAACTATTTATTAAGTAACAAAGCTCTTCATAAAACGCTACCCCCAGACGGCGTTTTGATAAGAAATATCGTATCTACCCCCTTAGCCGACCGGCTTGCCGCTTCCTTCGGAGTTTCTACCCATATAACAATGGTGGGTTCTAGTAATATCAGCGCTGAAATTCTACGCCTTCAACAAAGTAGCCAAAACTGTTTTTTATTCGGCTTCGAAGAGAGTATGGGTTATATAATTGGCGGTCATTGCTTGGAAAAAGACGCCGTTGCCGCTGCCGCTTTAATAGCGGAAGCAGCGCTCTTTTATCGCGAAACTCAACAACAAACTCTGTTTCAAGCGCTTGAAAGTATTTACCTTAAATTTGGTTATTATCTTGATCATCAGGAAACCATTTCACTGGCAGAAATCCGCGCTAAAAGCAGCGTGGCGGATTGGCTTGCTCGCTTACGCCATCTTTCCTATCGAGAAGGCTATACCGTAAAGGAATTAGCCTGTAGCAATATGGGCGGTTCGGAACACTCTCCCTTTCCGCCCCCCTTATATTTGACCTTGGGTGAAGACCGTTCCGTAATCGTTCGCCCTTCCGGCACAGAAGAAAAACTAAAACTATATTATAGCGCCCAGGCTGCCACACACATGCTTGCCTCAAGCAAACTGGCTACATTTCGCCAAGACTTCAGAAGCTTTTTAAAAAAGGCCGATTAAAAAAAATGCCTTAAACAAAAAGCTTAGGCACAGTTCTATGTCTTTTAAGCCTTAGGAGCAATCACTTAAGCCCCCAAATAGAGCAGGGAGCCGGCATACTAAAGCAAGACACAGTATACTTATACGGGAATTAGAATACACTATTGGTAATGTCATTCTATGGACATAAGTAAGTAATAGAGAGGCTGACCGCCCAAATGATATTCAATATCAAAATCCGGCCAGCGTTTTTCCAGTTCCGCCGCAAAAACCGCAGCCTCTTCTTGCGACACATCTTTTCCATAGAAAAAGCTGATAATACAATATTCCCCCGCCTTTTTGTCTTTAAGCGCTTTTTCTATTAATTGATGCGCGGTGGGCAATAGCTCTGTACCGGTGACTACTATCTCGCCATCTTGTAAACCCAAAATATCATTGGGCTTTATAATGAAGCCGTTATATTTAGAATCACGTACCGCATAGGTCACTTCTAAAGAGATGCTTTGCGTAATAGCAGCACTCATAGTGGCAGTATTTTGTTCCGCAGTTTTGTTTTTATCATAACACAACATAGCCGAAACACCCTGAGTTACAAATTTGCTCGGCGTTACAAGTGTTGGTTTATCCGCCAGTTTTACGGCTTGTTCGGCAGTGAGGATAATATTACTATTATTCGGCAACAGTACTACCTCCTGGCCCACAGCGCAGGAAATTGCCGTGAGTAAATCTTCGGCACTGGGGTTCATGCTTTGCCCGCCGGAAACTACTATTGCTCCCATACTGGTGAAAACCTCTGTTAAGCCTTCTCCGGAACAAACCGCAATCACCGTGGTGGCGCAGGGTTCACCGGCTGGGTTTTGCCCTTTATTTTCGTCAGCGCCGGTAAAATGCTTATGCTGATCTTGCATGTTTTCTATTACAATATCATGCAGGCTGCCAAATTTAGAGGTATATTCCAATACCTGCCAGGGTAAATTACTATGGAAATGAATCTTCACCACTTCTTCTGTACCCACCACCAGTAAACAATCTCCCGGGGGAGTTTTGCTAAGACGTTTGCGTATCTGCTCCATAGGGATATTTGTGCCTTTGATCAATAATTGTATATCGAAAGTAAACTCTATATTTGCTATAGCTTCCTCATCTTGTGTCAAATCTGCCGCCACCATAGCCGCCAAAGTTTCTGTAGGGGCATCTAAGCTGGCGCCGCTAAGCGCCCTTATGCCGCCTTCCATAACCAAAAGCAGACCTTTACCGCCGGCATCCACCACACCGGCTTCCTTAAGAACCGGCAAAAGGGAGGGGGTAGCATCAAGAGCTTTTTGTCCGCCAATCAGCGCATGGCGTAGCATCTCGATAATATCCGCTCCTGGTTTAGCCTTTTTACTCGCAGCGGCGGTAAATTCGCGGAATACGGTAAGCATAGTGCCTTCAACTGGCTTCATAACAGATTTATAAGAAAGATCTACCCCTTTTTGCAGGGCTTGCGCAAAATCGACAGCAGAAAGAACGCTTTTGCCGCTCATGCTCTGAGTAAAACCCCGAAAAATCTGTGAAAGAATAACACCGGAATTGCCGCGGGCCCCCATCAAAGCGCCCATGGCAAAATCCGCGCCTAATTCTCCAACACCGGCGTACTCTCTGCCGGCTATGTTCTTTACAGCCGAATTAATAGTAAGATACATATTAATGCCTGTATCGCCATCCGGTACGGGAAATACGTTTAACGCATTTACCTCTTCTTTGTATTTGGCTAAAAAATCGCAGCCTCCCTGCAAAAAGCAGGATAAAAGGGCAGCGTTTATCTCATGGATTTTCTTCGCCGTCATTTTACTCCTCCTCAGTCGACCACCTTTATGCCCCGTACACTCACTTCAACCAGGTCGACTTTTGTTCCGATATGCGATTCTACGGTATAGCGTACACGCTCTATCACATTATCGGCAATGACCGAAATCTTTATGCCATAACTCATGACCACATTGACTCGTATCAGCAGTTGTTCCTCTCTAATGGCTACCTCTACTCCTTTAGAAAGCGCCTCGCGCCCCAATAGCTCGGTTATACCATCGCTAAACTTATGCGAGGAAACCATACCAACTATGCCAAAGCATTCTGTGGTAGCAATGCCGGCTAGTCTAGATATTACCTCGCGGCTGATATTGATCATACCCCAGGGACCCTGTATCATCTTGCTCATAAATGGCGCCTCCTTACGCTTCTAATGTACTAGCGTGTTTTGGGGTAACAATTATTCTTGTAAAGTAAGCAATACTATAGGGCGCCTCTAATTATTCCGAATTGCCCGGTTCACAACTTGTTCTTTTAAAAGTTGTTGCAGGGTAAGTGACTAAAGCTACGTGAAGCGTAGCAACGCAGTCTAGGCGGGAAAAGGGCAGCGAAAATGATGATGAGAGGGCATTTAGAGGCGCCCTATAATGAAAGGCCGCTTTTTCCGGGCGGCCTCACATATACTTTCTACTAACCTCTAATTAGCCCTCTGCACCTTGCCGGAACGCAAACAACGCGTACAAGCTGTCACCCGTTTTGGCGAGCCATCTATAAAAGCGCGTACTGTTTGCAGATTGGGCTTCCATTGCCTTTTGTTGCGGATATGTGAATGGCTGACGCTCATGCCGGAGCGCGTAGTTTTACCGCAAATCTCGCACTTAGCCATAGGGCACCTCCTTTATTAAAACACGTACTTGACTATTCTATCAGATAAACCCGCACTTGGCAAGATAATTTTTTTTAGTTTCTACCATAACTATCACATTATTAGCTCCTGTTCACGCCTATCTAATCTCAAGATGCGCTTGAACAGTCACGATTTCACTTGGCCTTTATCATTTTGGCTTGACCCGGAATCCCTTTATAGTGTAATATAATGGTATCGTCTACTTTTATGCAAGCCACATTCTGTTTGTTTTTTATAATGAGGTGACTGTTTTGATAAAAATAGCTGTGACGGCTTTATCCGCAGGCATGATCTTAGCTCAAGATATTTTTGTTGATGAGCATGGCAGAATGCTTCTTTTAGCCAAAGATATTATTCTTACAGACCGGCAAATATCCTTATTGAAAAAGCATGGTGTACTGCACGCCTATGTAACGGGAGAAAAAAAACCGGAGCAATCTTTATTACCGCTGCCTCGCCCACTGCTTGCGCCACAAATAAAAGCAGAGGCCCTACATGATTTAAATGAGGTATTCGATTTTTTCCGAAACAACATCGAGAACCGGCAACAAGCTTTGATTGTGCTCAAACAAATAGATACGCTGGCAGATCAACTGGTTAAATGCTTAAGTGAAGACAAAAACACCTTGGTGCATATTACCGATTTAAAATGTTACGACGAATATACTTATCATCACTCCCTTAGTGTAGCTATTCTTTCCATTGCTATAGGCCAAGCTTTAGGTCTAGATGAACATAAGCTGTATTCTTTAAGTAAATGCGCCATTATGCATGATATTGGCAAAACGGCCGTGCCGACGGAAATAATCAATAAACAGGCTAAATTAAATAAAGAAGAATATAGCATTGCCAAAAGTCATGCGCCGGCCGGTTACCGTTGCTTAAATAAATATGCAGCAAATAACCCGGAGCTTTTATCCGCTGTATTGTTCCATCACGAAAGATACGACGGTAATGGCTACCCCTATGGATTGAAAGGCGATAGAATTCCTCTGTTTAGCCGCATCATAGCCGTTGCCGATGTATACGATGCCTTGACCTCGCACCGGCCCTACCGTCTGCCCGAATCTCCGGGCGAAGCTCTGGAATATATTATGGGGAATGCGGAAATGGCTTTCGATTATGATATTATATGCGCATTGATGAATAAATTAGAGCTTTATCCCGTGGGTAGTGTGGTATGTTTGTCCAGCGGACAAAAAGCGGTGGTGATAGACAATAAAAACACCTTGCGCCCTCTGCTTAGGTTATTGGAGAACGACGCCGTGATCGATTTATATACAGATTTTTCCAAGCTTAACTTGACCATTAATAATATTCTGCCTTTTGGAAATTAATATCATGATAACAGCGCTTATTGCAATCATTATACTTTTACATACTTTTTCTACTATTATGCTGGCACAGGATTTACGCGCGCATTATCCGTCTTTCCTTAAAGAACCCGGGCGCCTTTTATTCCAGGCGCCCGCTTCTTTTATTTTGAATTTTCTTTCTGGTTTCGGCATTTCCGATTTTGCCTTAAGCACCGCTCTCTATTTAAAAGTAGGCTGGGCTGAACCACGTAAACTTCCCGGTACCTTAACCACCCAAAACGCTTTGCCGGTAATGATTTTTTCTATAGCTTATATAAGCGGAATAAAGGTAGATCTCGGCACCCTTATTCCTGTACTGGCTGCCCATATGTTGGGCGCCTTCCTTTCACCCAAAATAGTTATGAGCCTACCCTTACGGCGCATTCGTCAGTTACTGGCGTGCGGCTTGCTTTTTGCCGGGTTTACCATCTGCGCCAGCAAACTTGGTTTTTTGCATCTGGGCGGTCAGGCTTTAAGTTTGCAGGGCTATAAACTAGCGGCGGCTATAATTTGCTATTTTCTTATTGGAGCCTTGAAAGCCATGGGCGTGCCCGGTTATCCGCTTTCTATGAGCGCTACTTTCTTTTTAGGTTTACATCCTTTGGTTAGTTACCCTCTGATGATGGGAGGTGGCGCGCTTTCGGCGCCATTAGTTCTGATACGTTATATCAAATTGGACGGATATATGCGAAAACTCACCTTATTGGGATCCACTGCAGGTGTGTTAGGCGGTTGCCTTGCTGTATTCATTGTAAAATCTTTAGATATATCTTTTTTACAATGGCTGGTTGTGGCCGTAGTATTTTATGCTGCTATCGATATCTTACTAAATTTACGCCGCGAAACACAGAGTGATTTGCGTAAGAGCATAATAATATAAAAAAACATATAAATATTGTTGGGGAAATTACAAAAACCTATTGACAAAAAGAGAATAGTATGATAATTTTCACATGCTATAGATGAAAATATTTAATAATATTACTACTAAGGAGGATAATATGAAAAAATTTACTAAAAAGAAATTCATATGGGCTTTA
>WRKD01000227.1 GCA_009778255.1 Bacillota bacterium | reverse complement strand
GGGGTCATATTCAAAGCGCTTATAGTTTCCGTACGCATCTTTTATGGCGGCAACACGTCCGTTTGCTTCATATATATATTCGGTTACTGCGCGGTCTTCATTTACTGCCTTAATAATACGGCCAACTTTGTCATAAGTTAGTTCAATTACGCCGCCTTCTTCGTTAATTTGTTTAATAGCCCGGTTCAGCGCGTCGTATTCAATTATTTTTGAATTACCGCGAGGGTCGGTTATTGTGGTTAAATTACCGTTTTCGTCATAACGGTATGCTGTTGTATAGTTCTCTCCGTCAGCATAGGCAATTGTTTGATCATTCAAATCGTAAGTGTATACTTCCATTCCTCCATCTGGATTATAGATATGGGTCAAGTTGCCATTTTTATCATAGGCATAGCGTGTTTCATAACCATTGGCGTCTGTTCTAATAACAGGATTATTGTTCTTGTCATAAACATATGTGACAACATAGCCTTCCGCGTCTTTGATGGCTGTAATATTATCATTTTTATCATACGAATAGGTTGTTATTCCGCCCAGAGCATTAGTTTCAGTGTCTATAAGACCTGTTGGAGTATATGTTCTGCTCTTAATTCCCAGCAAAGGGTCTATTTCTGTAATCAGCCGGTTGTTTTTATCATAACTATAAGTGGTTACATTACCGCATTCATCTGTTTTACTCAGGATATTGCCATTATTATCATAGCTGTAGCAGATAATTGTACCGTCTTCATTAGTTTGTTTAGTAATGCGTCCCATGGCGTCATATTCATAAAACACACGGTACAACGAACTGTTTTCTTGGGCTAAGGGGTTAGCTTGTTGCGTTAAGCGCCCATCCGCATCGTAAAAGCTGGTGTTTACCTCGCCTTCGGCATTCTCAGTGGCTATTATTTGTCCTTGCGCATTATAACTATACTTGGTTAGTCCGCCCGTAGCGTCTGTTATTTGTATTAAACGGTTATCGGCGTCGTAAGAATAATTTGTGATATATCCTCGTTTATCAGTTAAAGCAATCACATTTCCATTGCCGTCATAAGCGCGCTTTTCGGTAAAGCCTAAAGCATCGGTGCTGGTAACTAGCCAATCGTTATTATTGTATTCATAAGCAAAGACACCTCCGGCAGGCTTTTTCATGCTGGTGACTTTGCCGGAACCGTCATATAAAAACGCTGTTGTGTTGCCTTCCGCATCGGTCATGGTGGCAACATGGTCATTATTGTCATAAGTAAAGCTTATTGTATTACCGCGGCCATCTGTTATTGTTAATATATTGCCATTCTGATCATAAGTTTGTGAACAGATGCTGCCATTAGCGCCTGTTATTGTTAGAGTATTACCATTTTTATCGTATGTCTTATATATAGCAAAACCCTCTGGGTCGGTTATTGAAGTTAAATTGTTATTCTCATCATAAGTATAGCGCGTAGTATGGCCATTGGCATCCCGCAGTTCCGTTAAATTTCCATTCTCATCATAGCGGTAGCTCATATACGATTCATCAGGATTTATCTGTTTTACTAAATTGCCTAAGGCACTATATTCATAGCGTGTAAGGAGTCCAAGCGGGGTAATTGAGGCAGTTTTTCCGCCATTTTCATTATATTCATTTATTGTTTTCTGGCCGGCAGGGTCTATTATAGCCACTAAATTATCTGCTATATCGTATATGTATTCTGTACTTAAGCCAAGCGGTGAGGTAGTTTTAGTTAATCTGTTTTCTTTGTCATATAAATATTTGGCAACACCGCCCTTAGCATCGGTTTCCCTTATTAAATTGCCAGTGCTGTCGTATTCATATAATATGGTGTATCCTTCGCCGTCTGTACTAGCGACAGGCCGGTTAGCTTTGTCGTAAACAGTGGAGTTTTCAGCTTTTCCTGTTTTAACTATGCTGGTAATATTATCGTTGCCATCATAAGAAAAAGCAGAGAAAAAACCTTCCGCATCTCGAATACCGGTTAATCTGTTCAAGGAATCATAAGTGCAAAGTGTGGCATTTCCACGGGCGTCTGTAATAGAAATAACATTATCATTACTATCATAATCATAGGAAACAATTCCGCCTTCCGCATTGGTAAGTTTTTTAATATTACCTGCTTCTGTATACTCAATGGTACTTTTTCCGCCTAGCGGATCGGTAGTTAAAATCAGACGGTTTTCCTTATCATAAGTATAATTAGTGGTGTTTCCACGCCCATCTGTTAGGGTTATTAAGTTGCCGTTTGCGTCATAACCATAGCGGATTATGACGCTATCAGATAAAATGCGTTGTGTAATACGGCCAACTGCGTCATATTCAAAGTTTGTTTTATTTCCGGTAAAATCTGTTTCCGAAGTTATTAAGCCATCTTTATCATATGTTGTTGTAAAAATACTGCCGTTGGCGTCAATAGCTTTTGTAAACCAGCCCGCCTCATTATATATAAATTCGGTTATTCCTCCTTCAGGGGTTGTAGTTTTAATTAGTTTATTTTCCGCATCATACATATGCCTAGTTATATAACCATTGGCGTCTGTTTCATTTATCAAGTTGCCGTTAGCGTCATATTCATATTTTTTAATATTTCCCTCGGCATCTGTTTCCGAGGCAACTCTACCCATAGCGTCATAAGAATAAACTGTTATATTGCCGCGTCCATCTGCAAAAGAAATACGTTGGTCTACACTATTCCAAGCTTCTTTTGTATTAACACTTTGTGGTTTGGCTGTAACAAGTAAATTATTATCAGCGTCATATTCATATGCTGTAGTATTACCCTGAGCATCTTTAACTCTTGACAAACGTCCCAATATATCATAGCTGTATTCGTTGATATTACCGTCTGGGTTGGTTACGGACGATTTATGCCCTTCGCTGTCATAAGAATAGTGAAAAGAAGCGCCCATAGTGTTAGTTTCAGATTTTACCTGATTAGATATAGGGTCGTAGTGAATCGAATTGATGTTGTTCATCCAGTCGGAATAGGTAATGATATTGGTGTTGCCACTATATGTTGCCGTTTTGATATTACCCAGAGGGTCGGTTTCTTGAGCCAAATTACCGCTTGCGTCATAATCATAGGTATACATCCGGCCCATGGGCGATATCTTTTTCGTTAATAGGCCTACCACATTATATTCATAATTAGTTGTATTGCCCAAGGGATCAGTTTTACTAATAACATTGCCTGCTTTATCTCTTGTATAAGTTGTGGTATACCCCAAGGCGTCTGTACTGGAAGTAATATAATTATTTTTATCATACTCAAACAGATGGCTATTTCCCATCGCGTCTGTTTGTTTGCTCACATTGCCGTATTGGTCGTACTCATATAAAAGTATGCTTTGGTCTTTTTGTATAACCGCAGTTACTTGCCCTTTGCTATTATAGGTATATTGATCTATATAGTTATTGGGATAAGTAATACTGGCGATATTATTAGAATCTCCGTCATAATAAAATTCTGTAACACCACCCAAACGTGAGGTTTCTTTTATTAACCGTTTAGTATCATCGTATTCAAAATATTTTATAACGCCATCAGTGGTTTCTTTAACTATTTGATAATTATCATTATATATAATAGAAAGAACCTCATTGCCTTTTCCGTCTTTTTGTGTGGTTTTATGGTTATCTGGATCATAGTCTATAAATTTATGGATATTTCCGGGTAATACTTGTTCATACACCCTTCCCTTATCATCATAGTTGTTGATAACACTTAGGATACCATCAAAATCTACTATTGAGCATAAATAATGCTTATCCGTATAGCCATATTTCATGGTGTATCCGGCTTGATTTCTTACGGAAATTAAATTACCTGTATCGTCATACTCAAAAGCGGCAGATAAAAAACCGCTATAGGCAGAGGTGATGAATTTGCCATTATTTGAAAAACAAATAGAAGCGGAATTGTTTCTTACTTCCGCCAAAAAACCATCGCTGTACTCTAATTCGGTTTTATCGCCGTTAGCGGCAATATATTCTGTTGCATAACCGTCTTTGTCAAAGCTTACTATTTCTCCGGAAACAAAATCTAGTTGATAGTTATCGTCTATTTTTACTAGGGAATAATTATTGCCCAAATTCGATTCATATCCGCCGTCTTTTGTTTTATCAAATTTTAAAAATGCTCCGGAAGGTAAGTTGATATAAGATTCATCCTTTTCGTCATACATATGATAGTTATAGGAATGCGACCAGCCAAGCCCAAGTCCACAACCGCCAAAATCGGCGCCAATTGAATTATAATAGCGGGTAAAAACAAAAGGTCTATTGCCGCCAATGAAAAAATCTGTGAATTTATAACTAAAGGCGCCGAACACAAGATCGACATTATTTTCATTTGTAGTGGGAGGTACTCTTGTATAACCGGCGCCGGCATTGGTAAGAGAGCCATATTGCATTAAAAGATTGATCAGAATATCTGAAGTTAGTTGTTGATAGGATATCTCAAAAGGAAGGAACTGGATATAATCCAAGAATTCGTCGACAATTTCTCCCTCATCATCTTCTTCAGGCACATAACTGATCACCATCAAATACCAGCCGCCTTCAATTTTACGAGTATCGAGTGTGCCGTCCCAATAAATAATTGCTGAATTTCCGTCAAGCTCAATGCCATTTTCATCAAAAATTATAGCATCGTCATTATGACGTTTAGCCAATTCAAAAGAGGTTAAATGATCATCCGGGTCAAAGATATCTGAACAAATTGTTCCACATAAATAGCCCAGTGGTTCAGCGTCTTTAATAACTTCCCAGGCCTCCGGCATATTGGGAGAAAACTTATTATAGGCTTGTGGTTTGGTCAATTGTGGTCTATTATATGCAGGCGCTTTTATATCAAACCCTAAGCTATCATAATCGTATACAGCTATTTGGATTTTACCTTCTTTTGGTAAGACAATGCCTAAGAAAGCATCTTCGCCAGTATACATTGGAGAAAACGACATGTATTCAGAGCTGCTTTTACTATTTATAAATAGCTTTCTTTCTTTCAGTAGAAGGCTGCTTAAAGATACGTAACCGTCATCATATGAATATGAAGCGGCAACAGCTATGCTGCTTAGTGAGTTTAGCGGCAAGCCTGTAATTAGCATTGCTACCATTAAAATACATGCTACCGTTTTTTTACAAATAGATTTAAGTTTCTTCATAATTCTTGTACTCCTTAATTATTTTGTAAACCACTTTGCGTGAGTTTCAACCTCAATTTTCTTGAAGATAGTGTATTACAAGTGCAATTCTTCTCTATTTTTCAATAATTCTCCTTCTTTTATTGAAAATTATACAATTTATGGCCTACCTAACCTCAACCTTATTCCAATAACTCAAGTACATTTACTCTGTCATCCTAGCCCCTCTTTTTAGCCCCCTTTATAGCCCGGGGACTAATCAGTGTATTACATTTTCGCATAAAGCTTTGTATCGTTTATATGCGTCCTATTCTCTTGAATTTTTGTGCGTCCCCTGGGCAAAGGAGTATTCTTCGCCCAGGGGACGCTTTAATATTTACCTGGCTGGTTCGCCGTCTTTACGGAAACCGATATCCAGGAGAGTCATGGAGAGTGTACCGGAAACACTGGCTTCCGGATCCAAGAAGATCATGATGGAAGATATGCCGTTTTCTTGTATATCTTTGTGCATAGTTAGCGGAATATCAAAAGTGTAACTGTTATCGCTGTTTTTAGTCATGATACTGCTCTTTTCAAATTCAGACCAAAGTTTTAAACTCGCCAATAAGCGGCCTATCTAGTACCGGCGGTTCATCTACAGCTTTGTTGACCGTGAAACCAACCAATATAGCCAACCAACCAATATAACCAAACCAATATAGCCGCAAAAAATCTGGTGGAAATTCTTGTTTGAACATGTTATACTATTGGTAAATAATTATCAACGGGAGGTCAACTATGGGGCTGTTACCTATGGGCATGGATATCCTGCCGCCTACCGATGATAGGGTCTTTAAATTGCTCATGACATCGCCGGAAGCTAAACCTGTGCTGATTTATGTGATTTCCACGACAATAAATCGCCAGGTTGTCGATGTGGTGATCCGCAACAATGAGCTTCCTGTCTCAGATACGGAAGAGAAGGCCGAGCGACTTGATGTCAACTGCAAAATCCAAGACGGTTCCCAAGTGAATTTGGAAATGCAAGCCAGCCATCTGGAAGAACTGAGCGGTGAGCATAAAAACCTCAAAGGGAAAAGCGTCTACTATCTTTGCGACCTGCATTCATCTCAATCGGCAAGAGGGTTAAAACGGTACGATGAGCTGGTGCAAACGTATCAGGTGACATTTTGCTCTTACACTATCTTTCCGGAATTAGCCGACTATATGAATTCCTTCTCCATGCGGCATGATATAAGCAATGAGCTGCTCTCGGATGCCATCAAGGTCATTTATATTGAGTTAAGCAAACTGGCTAAAACACTGAAAAAATCGGTTAACGAAATGACGGATATGGAAAAGCTTTCAATATTCTTGCAGTACGCAAATTCGCCAGCTTACCGGGAAACCGTCAACAGGGTAATTGAAACAAAGGAGGAGCTGCAAATGGCCGGTGAATTATTGATGAGCATAAGCAAAGACGAGAAAGAGCGGGCAATATTCCGCAGCCGCCGTATGTATCGGACTGACCTGGAATCGAATTTGGCGACAGCTGAAGAAAGAGGTAAGAGAACGGGCAGGGCCGAAGGCAGGGCTGAAGGCAGGGCTGAAGGCAGAGCTGAAGAAGCAATGGTTATAGCAAAGAAGGCTTTACAAATGAATATGCCAACCGGCGATATCATCAAACTAACTGGCCTGACCCAAAGTGAAATTGAAGGTTTGCGCTACATGGACTAATCAATGTATAACATTTTCGCATAAAGCTTTGTATCGTTTATATGCGTCCTATTCTCTTGAATTTTTGCGCGTCCCCTGGGCAAAGGAGTATTCTTCGCCCAGGGGACGCTTTAATATTTACCAGGCTGCTTCGCCGTCTTTACGGAAACCGATATCCAGGAGAGTCATGGAGCGTGTACCGGAAACACTGGCTTCCGGATCCAAGAAGATCATGATGGAGGATATGCCGTTTTCTTGTATATCTTTGTACATAGTTAGCGGAATATCAAAAGTGTAACTGTTATCGCTGTTTTTCGTCATTATACTGCTCTTTTCAAATTCAGACCAAAGTATATTTGTAGTATCTTTTTTACCGGGAATTTCGATAGTGAATTGTTTGCTCCCGGTAAAAGTTGCGGTAACGCACAGCCGTGTGTATTCGGGAGCATATCCGCTCACTTCCGCCACTAGGCAATTATCCCAGGTTGGTTTTTTTGTATAGGAGAAAATTTGCTGGTTGAGCGGGTTGTTCGTAATGGTGAAGAAGTTTTTAGGATTATTGTCCTTGTGATTTTTGAACTCGCCAATAAGCGGCCTATCTAATACCGGCGGATCATCTTCTGCTTTGGTGACCGTGAAGCTTACATCGAACGTTGCCGCTACATTTGTATTGGAGACCGTAACCGTGGCTGTATAAGTTCCCTCTTTTAGCCCCGTTTTCGGTGTAACGGTAAATGTTCTCGCGCTGCCAGCAGAGATGCTGTTGAGCGATGTGCCTGACAGCGTGAAGGAATTTCTGTCTGCGCCGGACAGCGCTACGTTCAAGCTACCCGTGGCCGCGCTGCCGGTATTGGTCGCCGTAACTGTTTTGGCGGTTTGCGGGCCGTAGCCTTCATCCGCATTGGGGAAGGTGTAGAGCTCGTCCGGGTTCAGTGAGATATTGTAGCGGTTGGCTTCCGAGACCATGATGTTAAATGTGGCGGTATCTACATTGCCATTGGCATCGTAGGCTTTAACGGTAACAGTGTGATTGTAAGTACCCCATAGGCTGTCGTTTTGCCATTTCCAAGTCATTTTATCTGCGCTTACACTGGGCGAGCCGTCGTCGAAATTGTTAGAGCCATTGGCATTTAGGTAGTAGGTAGTGTTATCTGTATCGAATTTGTACTCTACTTTTGTTGCCGGAACATTGGTGGTCACAATATAGGTGTATCTTTCGTTGGATGTACCGGCAGATGGATCGGAGGAGACCGAGACGATTTTTATACCAGGAATTGGTTCATCGAAAAAGTTTGCCGATATTTCTTCAGTTGTCAGAGCGCGGTTTGTCATGAAAAAATCTTGAATAACAAAGTCTACATTCATGGAGGAGGAGTTGTATAGGTTTGAAGATGAGGAGTCGTTACTTTGGCCAATCAGAGTAGGGGCGCCGTTGCCGCCCATGCCTGTCGCGAGGTTGGTTTTTAAATCGTTCGTCAGTACGCCGTTGGCGTAAGTTCTGACTTTGTTGGCTGCTTTATCCCAAACTGCCGCAATATGCACCCATTGTCCGGTAACGTATTTAGTGATTTCAATATCTGTAGACCCATTAACACGACTGGAGTCACTGCGCGATTTTGAGTTGAGCTTGATTATGCCATTTTTCGCGGTGAACATCCATCCGTTGTTGCCGCCACTGGTCCAGTTTTTATTGCTCATAATGGCCGGATCATTGCCTGCTGTGGAATTGATTTTTATCCAGTAAGCGATGGTGAAGCTCTGATTATAGTCGATCAAATCATTGGTTTTGTCTAGTTTCAAGTAATTGCGGTAGTTAAGGCTGATGGCTTTGTTGCCATTTCTACCGCTAACATAGGAAGGCGAGCCTACAACGCTGTTGACTTGGGGATAAGCGCCGTTTTCATTATTTAAGTTTCCGTTGAATTTAAGGAAGTAGGCCATATTGTCGGAGGTGTTTCCATTTATCACTGTCACTTCACATATAGCCGCAAGTCCATTGGCCGTTGTCGCCGTAATAGTTGCCGAACCAACCGCTTTCGCCGTCACCAGCCCGCTGGCGGATACTGTTGCCACCTCTGTTTTGCTGCTGGCCCAGGTAATAGATTTATCTGTAGCGTTACTTGGCCATATTGTTGGCGCAAGCTGCTGCGTTGAATTTATATTAAGCGATACTATGTCTGGTTGCAGCTCAATATTGGTGGGAAATATACTGTTTTGCGTATTAAGCGGACCAGCCGGTTCGCCTTCTTTGCGTAAACCGATATCGATGACGGTAAAGGAACGTGTGCCGGAGAAAGTTACCGTCGGATCCATATAAAATACTATGGATGAAAGCCCGTTGGATTTAATATCCGCGTATTTAGCCAGCGGAATATCAAAGGTGTAACTGCCGTCGGCATTTTGGGTTGCTTGCTTGTTAAAGGATAGCCCGGCATCGCGTATGGTGACCCAGTTTTTCTTGCCGGGAATAACCGCGTCTATGCCCAGTTCCTTAGTGCCGTTGAAAGCAAGGGTCATACATAAGCGAGTGTAGTCGGAGGTGTAGCCGCTGATATCCGCAATGAGACAGTACCAGTCTTTGTTAACACTGTAGGATATTACTTGCTGGCCATTGGCATTTTTGGCAAGTTTGTAGTAATCTTTGGGTATGTTGTCCTTGAAGTTTTTGAATTCGCCGATAAGCGGTCTGCTGCCGGTATCCTCAGTAAGTTTTATGAATTTAGCAACTAAACTAATATCTTCCATCACGCAGAAGCGATATACAGCTTCAGTAGAAATAACAGCGTCGTTTTTATACCAGCCGATGAATTCATAGCCTTCCGTGGGTATTGCCGTAACCATGGCAAAACTACCAAGTTGACGAATGCCACTGCCCATAACTAATCCGTAGTCTTCGTATTCGGTAGATACTTCAACCATATGGTAAGCTTCGGCTGCGTCGGTTCCTGTTAGTTCGATATTAGGCTTAATTCTAGCACCATTATGTAATAGAGAATACTGTATGGAGGAACCTTCTTCAATTCCATTCTTGATATCAGTTTGTTTGAATGCCGGGAAAATTGCCTCAAATTCCATATTATTAGAAAGAGGAAGTGAATAATAGTTAATTATTTTAGATACATCATTTGTTTCAAAGCAGAATTCATTTATACTAAAGGTCATTTCCCCATTATCTGTAGCTTTCAGCACCACTTCATAATCTGCGTCAGCGGGCAAATATACGATTTTTTCGCCATCCTCGTTAATAGTCGCAATAATTGCGCTATCGACGATTTCTTGTGGTTCGTCGTCTATTATAGCAGCTACCAATTTATTATTGAGGAATACTTTTACATCTACTGGGCAGTTTATTCTAATTATCCTGTAAGAACCTATTACCCTTGTCCAAAACGCGTTTGTGGTATAATTAATATCACGTGATTGCATCCAGGCAAGGCAAATGGATGGTTCATGGGCTGCGCCAATAATATCACTGTTTGAAAATAGCGTGACTGTTGAATCAGTATTGAAGACAACTAAGCTTAGTAATACCGATGTTAGCGATTTTATCATTTTTTCTATTTGGGCAGTACTGTATGTACTTGCCATACCGGCAACTCTAAGACTATCATAAACACATTCGGAAACAAGATCGAAAAGTTCCTCGAAAACACTATCAAAAGGATTAATCAAAGCAAGCGCAAGTCTGGGAATGTTTGATGCGTTAAACAAACTGGCAGACAAATGATCTGAAAACACTTGTGTTTGCTTTGAATCAGCTTCCTGATTCAATCCCATAATTTCGCGTATATCATTCTGAAATCGATCTACATAATTAGAACGACTGCGAATTATTTGCACTGAAATATCGCGGATTAAGGTGTCAAGATAGGCATCCATGCTGACTTTTTTACCATCTACAATTACAGGTTTAGGATACGGAAAAATCAACCACCAACCGACTTCCCATACTAATTTTTTATTTACAAAATTGTCAAGAGTGTATTGCGCGCCATCTTTTCGTATAGAAGTTAAAGTGTTATACTGAGATAACATATTATTTTTAAGCAGACTGAAATTCGAGCTGTTGGTTGCTGTAGGTAGAATAATGTCAATACCATAGCGGGCGAAGCCAAAAGTTGACGGAGCAACTTTTGTAACAACATCGAGTGGGTTTATTATGTTTATTATGTTATTGTATCTACTTCCTTTGCTAATATCTTTGGCGTATTCCCTTAATGAGCCCATGGGCGCTTCAAAGCAGTACGTATATAAATCCTTAGGGAGTAGTCTACATGAGGTGTTGTTTTTTCCTGGCAGGCTTATTATTCCGCCAGATTGAGAAGCGAGGTCATCTAGTTCCCCGGCAAGTAGATTAGCTGTTGCGCCGCCTCGGCTAAAGCCTGTTAACCATATTTTTATATTTCCGCTTATATCATTCTCAGCTATATACTCTTTGAGAAAAGTAAACGCTTTATTTTTTGCTTCATCAAAACCTTCATGCTGTCCAGTTTTACCTACCTTAAAATTGCCAGCCCATTCCGCTCCATAACTGGTTCCTCTAATTGCCAAGGCTATTAATGTGTAGTGTTCATTATTATTAACTTTAATTAATTTTTTTGCTGCTACAGCGCCGATTGTATCTCTTCCAGGATTTGTAAGCAAATCGTAATTGGCTTGGATGTTTTTAAAGCCAATTTCTTTTAATAATGCCTTTGCTCTAGTGCTGTTTGAAGCGGAAAGCGCTAGGCATAATGACATTGTAGCCAGGCTGTCATTATATTCAAAATAGCCTATACTATTCCTTGTGGCAAAAGAGCTATCATTAAAATAGTCCTCAAAGTAGTAATATGTGTCGTTGTCTGGCTCATATTTACCTGTTTTTTCTGTAATTATTTCTCCAGCTATATTGCCAAAAGCAAACTCTAACCCAGCGGCGTCTTTCACTTCATAACAATAATCTTTTTTCCCGCCTACAATATCTAGCATAATTTTTTGCGCAAAACCAGAAGGAAGAGAATTATCTCTAATTCCGTACATAGCGTCAATATTATGGAAAAAGCATAGGGAGGTTATGTTGATTCCTTTTCCTCTTACAGTGGTGGCAAAACTATATAAGCTGTTTGCATAGGCATAGTGGGCATTGTCGGTTATAGCGTATCGACCGGTTGATAGAGTTTCACCTGCTGTAGGGAGTCCGTCGGATAGTAATACAATGTTCTTGACTATATTGCCGGTTGGGGCATTGTAGGTCAAAAGACCGTCAGCTTCTTTTAACCCAGCAAGGATATTGGTGAAAACACCAGTTTTAATATTTCCTATCTCCTTACTTAAAGTATCAAAATTATCAGAAAAACGAGTATTAATAGTAGCGGTATTATTATATGAAACTACCGCAACATAGTTATTTCCAGTGGATTGTAATACCGAACTGCAAAAATTAATAGCTGCAGTTTTCATTTCTTCTAATGGCTTACCCTCCATACTATTAGAGGCGTCTAGCACAAGTACGGTATATCTGTTTACTTCAGTTTCATCAGACGCTAATGCCATTGCCGGACAGGCAAATAGTGCGATAGCTAAAAACAACAATATATACAAAATCCCTTTTTTCATTGTTTTACCTCCTGTTTTTGTTTATTCAGATATCCTATAAATCTTTTCTCCGTCTAGATAATCTTCGCATATTGGAGTATTAGGCAATAGGCAGAAAGCTGGACGCACTCCGTTTTCATAATAAACACCACCTCCGCCAACAGTTCCGTTTGCGCTGATACCGAAAGCGGAACAATCATACCAA
Organism: Bacillota bacterium; assembly: GCA_009778255.1. Classification (GTDB taxonomy): domain Bacteria; phylum Bacillota; class Dehalobacteriia; order UBA4068; family UBA4068; genus WRKD01. Next base: position 16,665 of record WRKD01000227.1, on the reverse strand, counting down.
GTATATGATGTTCTAAGCCACCAGCTGGAAGCTTCATTCTGTCTGCAGGCAATCATTTTAGTGGCATCTTCGCTGAAATATTCTAATGGAGTGCCTTCTACACAAGCTATTGTTTGGTCATCAAAACCAAGCTCTGTACAGGAAAGTAGAAAGATATCTCTGGTGATCTGTTCTGTATCCAATCCACAAACTCCAAGGCTTGATTCCGCTGCTATTGTTATTATGCTTTTAGCAATGTATTTGTGAATTTCTATATTTATTGTAGCTAAAAATGTTTCGTTAAGATATTTATCTATTATGCTTTCCGGATAATAACCGCTATAATCATTAAAAAGTTGAGATTCATCAAGTAGTTTTTTTCGTAACAGCAGTACATTGCCATTATAGTTGTTGGTTAGGACAAGGTAGGGGATATAGTTATAGTTTTCTTTTATGTAAACAGAATACCCTAAATTCTTGTTTGCATCATAGGCTATATCACTGATAACTAGATTTTGCTTTTGGGAAGTTGCATTTATTGACGAATTGCAACCCACCAGCAATATTAAACATAAAATAGCAATTATGTTTCTCACTGTATACGCACCTTCTTGCTATTTTGTAGTAATTTCAATATAAGTAGAAGTACTACTGAATGGAAATGAGGAACTGGGATAACTACCACTCCGTTCTAGCAATGATGTTGCGCCCCAATACTTATATTTCCAATCATAGTTTTTGGCGTTAATAGTTAAGTATAATGTATCACCTGACGTTCCCGGACCATCTGAGCCGCCATCGCCTTTACCACTGCCTGTAACACCTCCCGCGCCACCTACGCCTCCACATAAAGCATACCAATTTGCACCATTTGCTATTAATTTTCCACCATTAATCTCGAGGTATATAGGGCTAACACGCTTAAAAAATGAAAATATACTTCCTCCACCGTTACCGCCTCTGCCACCCCAGCCGCGTTTTCCATTACTGCCGAAAGAACTACATTTACCACCATTGCCACCATCGCCACCATTTCCACCATTGCCGTTACCTATATCAGCGCTATTTGTACTTTTAGCTGTTACAGTGCCGCCGTCAATTTGTATAGTCGTACCACCGCCACCGTTTCCGCCAATTCCTCCACTACCACCATGACCAGCATTAAATACTAATGTATCTTCACCATTTCCGCCTTTTCCACCATTACCTCCTCTGCCACCGCCGATTCCTGCGCCATTAGTGCTCGTGGCAGTGATAGTACCGCCTATGATTTTGATCGTTCCGTTACCGCCTCCGGAACCGCCATTGCCCCCTGGGCCGCCATCATTGCCACCTCCTGGCCACCAATCGCTATCTCTGTTAGCGCCTCTGTAGCCATTGCCGCCTGCTCCGCCACCAATACCGGCGCCATTTGAACCTTTGGCTTTAACTATTCCGCTTTTGATGATAACCGTTCCACATGCGGCTCCGCTATAACCGGAATCTCCAATACTAGCCCCATTCGCACCACCGGCGCCACCAATACCAGCTCCTTTTGTACCGCCAGTAACATTCAGTTCACCAATTCCTTCAATTGTTAATGTCGCGCCTGTTGTTTCAATGCCTGCGCCTGTATTATGGCTCGAAGTTAAATAGTTTTTGCTTTCTGTTATCTTCAATTTTACATCTGTACCAGGGTTTAACGTAATTAGGCTACCTGCTGTTGTAGATATATTGACCCCATCAATGGTAATTGTGCAGCTTTTTTCAACAATTATACGTTTATTTGAAGTGGACGCAGATCCTGTAACTATAACGCCATTTCCTGTAATATAGTATATGTTATTCGCGTATCGCCAGTTAGTGCCAGTTGCACTAGCGGGCATGCTAGATGCTGCTAAGTCGATGATATTGCGTGTGCTAATTGCGGTCGCGTTTGTTGGCAATAAAGCCAACAACAAGGTCAGTATGAAAAAGATTACTGTGGCTTTTTTAATGTTTCTCATTAAATATACCTCCTCATTTTTCAAAATGATTATCGCCCACAGTTTAAAAGTGGGCGGTAATTGCTTTTTACGATCATTTAAAAGAATAATTTAATCATATTGAGTATAGAATTCCCAACAAAGGTCGCAACCCCAGCAAAAAACAAACTTCCGAGAAAACCTGTAAAAAAAGTAACCACGTTATGCCACCTCCTTCCTAATTAATTATCATCAGAAAATGGTAAATAGTTACTTGAAGTATACATTTATTCTACCTAATAATAATAGTGACTTTAGTAATGATTACACATTACCAAAGTCACTATAACAGAGATCAATATTAATTAAATTAAAGATAGAATATATAATTGAAAAGGATTCTTATAGGCCCGACTTTATCCCAAACACGGCTAAATCCCTGCCATTTCTACATCCAAGTTTGGCCAACATAACACTAATATAATTTTTCACCGTACCTTCGGAAAGAAATAGTTTTGCGGCTATTTCCGCATTCCTATCTCCATTGACAATCAATTTAAGAATTTCCAGCTCTGTATTAGTAAGAGCGCTTAATTTCTGGGTTTTGTCTGCGCCTCCCCAAGCCAGTTTATTTTGTTTTTCGTATATTATACGATCCAGCGTTACCAGACCGGTAGCGGTGTTTTTGATAGCGCTTATTAGTTTTTCAAAAGGAAGCCCTTTGAGTAAATAACCGTCTACACCATGTTCTTGAGATTTTAACACTAAATCATCGTCATAAAAGGTAGAGAGCAGGAGTATTTTTATATCCGCATTCTTGATGCGCCGCCACTCAATAATCTGTTTAGCAGCCTCCAAGCCGTCAAGAAAGGGCATCTTAATATCCAGCAATGCTAAGTCAGGTAACAGCTCCTTGGCTAATTCAACTGCTTCATAGCCGTTGCTGGCCTCTCCTATGACATTAATATCTGCATCGGTTTTTAAAATATTTACCAGTGGCAGCCGTACATCGCGATCGTCTTCGGCTACAATAATATTGATCATTTTTGTTCACCTTTTATCGGTATCTTAGCATATATACCAAATCCGCCAAAAGATGGCGATTTATATATTATCTTTCCGTCCAGCATTTTAACACGGTTTTCCATATTGGTCAAGCCGTTGTTCTTGCATATTTTTTCAGCACCCCGCCCGTTATCTACTATTGTTACTGAAAGTAAATAGCCGCTATATTCTAATTTAATAATGATATTATCCGCCAAGCCATGAATAATAGAGTTGGTCAGCGCTTCCTGACAGGCGTTATATACAAACTCCTTTACGCATATGGGTAGTTTTTCAAGGTCGCCGGATATTTGCAGATCGGTTACAACCCCTGAGGCAGAAAATCTATTGATAACCGACTTAATACGGGGAATAAATTCTGCGTCCTGGAAATCAATTGGTGAAAGCCCTTCAACTATTTTTCTCAGCATCATTAACGAAGCCACAACCGCAGTTTTTGCTGTATTAATCTGTGGTTTAATTCTTTCTAAAGTTGGTTGTATCAAAGCAAAATCAAGATTATTCAGGGAGGCTATAAGATGATTGCCCATGCTGTCATGTAAATCCGACGCAATCCTGGCCCGCTCTTTCTCCAATGTGAATTGTTTAGTCTCCGAAACATCGCTGATAGTAATAAGCTGCCCCATTATCTTAGTTTTTTTGTCAAATACATTTTTAAGAGAGATTTCATAGTAATGGTTATTTTTTTCCACTTCAATACCAATGAGCTCCTGTTTTTGCCGTATATTATCACTAAATCCACCACATAGTTCATCTGCAAAATCTAAAAAATCGTTGCCACGAAAACCAAACATCGCTAAGAAGGCTTTATTCATATTAACCGACCCATCTATGCCCAAAACCGCCATGCCTTCTTTGGTAACATCAAATACATTCCAAACCAGAGCAGGCACTACATTAAAAAACTGTCGCTGAAATGATAAATAAACTATAATAACGCCCCATAATGAAAACGTAAAAGGCTTAAAATCAAAGGGCGAACTTAATAATACTCCCAGATAATGTGCTGCTAAAGGAGACCAAACTATAAGCAGTACCGCAATTTTTTCCACCAGTTTTATCAGGTTATTATTGCGCAAGTGCCTGGAGAGAAACAAATAACTTAAAAATACGCAAAAAAGAGAATATATACCTGTTAAAAGCTCCATTGATCCCCATAATATTTGGTATGAACGAGCTTGTTCATTAAAATGTAAAACCTTTATATAAAGCTCAAATACACCTGAAGATTCAGGAAATAATAGAATAATGCTCAGTGTAAATGGAATAGCAAGAATAACAGGAATACGCCATAAATCTGCTGTTGATAAACGGTTTGTGAGAAAAAGTATGGCAACCAGCCATAATGGGGCAATAAAATTTAAACAGATCAAGCTAATTCTTATATTTGTCAATAGTTGGAAAGAGGTGAATGAAACCCACTCCAGTAATAGAAATAATAACCATAATATTGTTACGCTTTGAACTATAATAAAGGCTGTTCTAAAAAGTGAGTGATTACTTTTAATTACTAAATAACATAGGGAAATAACGCAAAGTATTATGGTGACCATATACGAAATGACCATAAATTGAATATGGGAATTCAAATCTCGAACAATCATAAATAAAAAGCACCTTCCATTCCTAGCCCACCTAGCAACCCAGCTGTGGCAGCTATAAATTTTTCAGCACATGTGTGTTGCTGCAGTTACCATAATTGATGCGAGCTCAGTTTAATAGATTATTGACTTAAAGCGATAGTGATGATATATTTATACATATTAGAGGCGCCCATAAAAAAAAGATAGAAAAGTAGGTGTAAATATTTGAATATATTTGATATTATTGGTCCGGTGATGATTGGTCCTTCCAGTTCTCATACTGCTGGCGCGGTGCGTATAGGGAGAATAAGCTGGAAAATTTTGGGTGAACAAGTGGCAAAAGCAGATATTGCTCTAAGTGGCTCATTTGCTCAAACTCATAAGGGCCATGGTACAGATAAAGCTCTGGTTGCCGGAATTTTGGGCATGAAACCAGACGATAGTAATATCCCTTTAAGTTTAGAAATAGCTGCAGGCTTAGGCTTAAGCTATTGTTTTTCCGAGATCAAAATCCCCCACGCTCACCCCAATACAGCCATACTCCATCTTTACGGGATCAGCGGCGCCCAGTGCACAGTTCAGGGAGTGTCTGTAGGCGGAGGAAATATTCTAATTACCAGGCTTAATGGAATGGACTCCGCCTTTAGTGGGGAACGGGATACTTTGATTATTGCCAACGACGATGCTCCGGGAGTAATTGCAGCAGTCACAGCTAAATTAGCCAAGGGGAGCGCCAATATTGGCGATTTTCGTTTAAGCCGCCCTCATAAAGGACATTCGGCAATTATGACTATAGAGCTGGATGGAGATATTGAAAAATCACTAGTTAATGAGTTGAAAGAACTGCCTAATATAACCAGCGTAGTTTACATGAGGGCGGCAAACTAAAGATGTAGGAGGAGTAAAATATGTTGGAATATAACTCAATAGAGGCAATAGTTTTGGAAGCCAATAGGCGGAATATGACTATTTCTCAAGTGGTATTAGAGGATCAGGCAAACGAACTTGGCGTTACGGAAGAGAACATTCTCGCGCGCATGGCCGATACTCTGGAGATAATGCGAAATGCTGCTCAAGCAGGTTTCAAGCCTGGATTACGTTCTAATAGTGGTCTTACCGGCGGAGACGGTTACCGTATGAAAGAGTATACCGCTCAAGGATTATCTTTGAGCGGTAGTTTTTGTGCAAAGGCCATATCTTTGGCGCTGGCAATTCAGGAATACAATGCCGCTATGGGGAAGATAGTGGCAGCGCCCACAGCCGGTTCTTGCGGAATCTTGCCTGCCGGAATTCTCACAATGATCGATGAGCGGGGCATAAAAGATGAACAAGCTATTTTGGCTTTGATTACGGCGGGAGCTATTGGCTTGGTAATAGCCGGGGAAGCTACCATTGCGGGCGCCGAGGGAGGGTGTCAGGCTGAATGCGGCAGCGCCGCGGCAATGACCGCCGGTGCTTTGGTAGAAATGGCAGGAGGCGATAATGAAAAGGTAGCCCAAGCTTGCGCTATAGCATTAAAAAATCAACTGGGCCTGGTATGCGACCCTGTGGCTGGTTTGGTAGAGGTTCCCTGTATCAAACGTAATGCCGGAGGCATAATGTGCGCTATTGGCGCGGCAGATATGGCGCTTGCGGGCATAAAGAGCGTTATCCCTGTAGACGAGGTTATAGCCGCTTTGGCGGAAGTTGGGGAGAGTTTGCCCATTACGCTTAAGGAAACCGCCCAGGGAGGGTTAGCTGCTACACCAACGGCGATAGCAATTAAAGAGAGAATATTTGGGAGATAAAAAAAGTAAGCTAACGCTTACTTTTTTATTGGCTATGCTTATACTTGTTGCGGAGCTAACAGTTCATCTGTTTGGGTAGCCTGTTTTTGTTCATGAGCCAATGCTTCTTCGGCTTCCAATACTTTAAAGGCTACTTTACCTACAATAGTTTTAGGCAGATCTTCGCGTAACGCTATTTCATAGGGTAAGGAATACTTGGCAATATGACGGCGGCAATGCTCCCACAACGAATCTAAGGCCGCGGCTTCATCTTCTACGCCAGGCTTTAATACAACAAAAGCTTTGACTTTTTGCTTTTTAACCGCATCCGGTACGCCGATTACGCAGCTAATAAGCACAGATTCATGGGCGTCTATAATGTTTTCCAGCTGCGAGGGATAAATTGAATAGCCACTGGAAATAATCATACGCTTTAGGCGCTGGCGGAAATATATAAATCCATCTGCATCCATTAAGCCTAAATCTCCGGTATGTAGCCATAATAAGCCATCCTCATGAATTTGCAAAGCCTGCGCAGTTTCTTCCGGATGATTTACATAACCTTTCATAAGAGTGGGGCCGCTTACGCAGATTTCCCCTTCTTCGTTATAAGGTAATTCGCGTTGGCTGCCCACAGCTACTATTTTATAATACATATCCGGAAAGGGTAAGCCGACACTGCCTTCGCGCGAAAGGTTGTATGGGGTAAGGCAACTTGCAGTAACGCTTTCGGTCATACCATAGCCTTCTCTTATTTCCACCGTAGCATTATGTTCCTTAAGGAAGATATCTACTTTCTTTTTCAATTCTACAGAGAGTGAATCGCCGCCCGAGAATACACCCATCAGGCAGGAGAGGTCTACTCCGTCCATATCCGGGTTGCGTAATAATGATTCGAAGAGAGTGGGTACAGCGGCAATATAATTCGGTTTTTCCTTGCGTAAAAGTTCGGCATAGCCGGCAGGGTTAAAACGCGGTACCAGAATACAGCGGCAGCCATAATAGAGCATTGCGTGTATACATACACCCAGGCTGAAGCCGTGAAACATCGGTAAAACCGATAACATGGCTTTGCCTGGTTCAAGACAATAGCCCATAGCAACAGTTTGCATAGCCAAGGCGTTGAAGTTTAAATTAGATAGTGAAATACCTTTACTTATGCCGGTGGTGCCGCCACTGTAGAGTATGACAGCTTCGTCTGCTGCTTTACGGTTACATATGTATTGCCCTTGATACGCCTGCCCGGCGGCTAGAAAATCTTTCCAATGTAAAATTGGTGCATCAGCCGGAATAGGCGGTACTTTACGTCCCTCGGTCAATTTATATCCCCAGCGCTTAAGTGGTGAAAGAGCATCTGCTACGCTGGTGATGATAAGTGAAGAGAGCTCATACTCCTTACAGGCGGCGGCGAATTTGCCGTAAAAAAGATCTACAGTAACCGCAGCGGCGCTTTTGCTATCTTTTAAATAGAATACTATTTCCCCTTCGCTGGAAAGCGGGTGGATCATATTCGAAACCGCGCCGATCAAGTTAAGGGCATAAAAGCACATCATGGTTTGGGGCATATTTGGCAAGCACAGCGTCACTCTTTGTCCTTCCCGTATGCCGGCGGCATAAAAAGCTTTGGCCACAGCATGGGTCTGTTCAACAAAAGATTTATACGAGGTATGGCTACCCATGAAAGAATAAGCTATATATTCTGGGAAGCGGAGTGCTGTTTCTTTAACCACATCGAACATACTGCCCTCAGGATACTCTAAATGATGCGGTACATCTGCATAATAATTTAGCCAAGGTGTTTTAATTGTCATAAGAAACCTCCTCTTGAGCCGGCAGCTCTAAAAGCTGCGGGTGTTGTAATAAATATTTAAATAATTTTAAACTGCGGGAATAATAATAGCCATCTGCCAAACGTTCATCTAAGGTAAAGCCAATATTTAGAGCAGGGCGTAATTCTGGTTCTCCTTCATTATTATAAAACGTGGCCAGATGCTTCTCGCCTACGGTTAAAAAGAGTGAATTGGTTCCCCAATCATTTAAATGGTGATAACCGGCATTCAGTTTTATGCTGCCTAAGTTGGAAACGAATAAAGTAGCGTAGTTTGGATCCCCACTAGTTAAAAAACCAGGTACCTTTCCATAAAAATCCAAAATACGTAAAATAAAAACAATAAAAGCTAAAAGAAAGCGTGGTAAATGGGCAAGAGTATTTACCGCATCCATGCTTTCTCCTATTTCCCCTTTACGGTTTTTGTTAGCTTCGGCTACTACTTGCTCTGCCAGTGAATCTAATGTTCCTTCCGCGGGGTAAGGTAAGACCAGCAACCCCTCGTCACCACCGTCACTAAACTGTCGCTTAACAACAAAAGCTAAGCTAACCTCTTGGCGCTGATAATAACGGCGCCCGGAAATAAAGCGGTTGAGTTTTGGGCGTAAAACCAACATTTTTGCGGCGGCGGCGGTTACTACGTGGAAAAGGGTGTATTTGATAGCAGAAGCACTGTTTTTTTGTTCCAGATACGCTAAAATTTTGGTGATATCTATCTGTTCGCTTAGGAAGGTTTCGCAAGCAGTACGCCGTGGTAATAGATGTGCCATGATCACATGCATACCATCTAAATCGCCTACATATGTTCCGTCTCGGCGGTCTTTAAAACTACGTTTATTCGCAGACATTTTTACCTCGGATTATGTTATTTGGCTAACCTACAGTTATCCTAGGATAATTATAATTGTCGAAAAAGAAAATTTCCTTAAAGAAAAATGACCTTTTTCTTAATAATTAATAAAAGATAGATGTCAATATTAATCAAAAATTGACATCTATCTTTTTTATGGTAAATTTTTCATAGGTAGTTGTTTATTGTTTTTTTGCCGCTTCTATTACTTGCTTATAGAGAACAGAAGTAGTTACCGTACCAATACCACCCGGCACTGGGGTTATGGCTTCAACTATTTGCTCGGCAGCGGCGAAATCCGCGTCGCCGCATAAATTACCTGCTTCATCTACATTAATACCCACATCGATCACTATTTGCCCCGGCGAGAAGAAAGCGCCGTCTACAACTTTTGCTTTGCCGGCGGCAGCTATTACTATTTCTGCTTCCCGGCAAATTGCCGGCATGTTTATGGTGCGCGTATGGCAAATCGTTAATGTGGCATGGCGGCCTAATAACATCATGGCTAGCGGTTTACCAACCACTAGGCTGCGGCCTATCATTACCACACGTTTGCCTTTAAGTTCAATGCCATAATAATCCAGCATCTCTAAACAAGCCTGCGCTGTGCAGGGCGGGTAGCCTTGGCCGCTACCGGTAAATACCCCGGCTAAAGAAAGATCGGTGATGCCGTCTACATCTTTAGCGGGATTAATGGCGTTGCGAACTTTTTCTTCGTCAATATGCTTGGGCAAAGGCCTAAATAGCAATAGCCCAGAAATATCTTCATCTGCATTGATGCGTTGTATTAGCTCCAATAGTTCTTGTTGTTCTGTTTCTGCGGGCAAAACAAACTGCCTTACCTCAACGCCTATGGTTTCAGCTCTCTTCATTGCTCCGCGCTCATAAGAGATATCGTCAGGCCTCTCTCCCAAGCGCACAATGGCTAAAGTGGGAATAGTGCCGTTGCCTTTCAATTGTTCCACTTCGGCGCGTAGTTTCTCGTTTAGAGCAGCCACCACTTGCTTGCCATCCAATATTCTAGCCATTTTCATACCACTCCCCTAATTTTTGTTCTTCTACATATATGCTCATACATCTACATATATGCTCATACATCTACATATATGCTCATACATCTACATATATGCTCATACATCGCACATACTATTTTAATCTTGCAGCCACATTTTCGTAAATCTCGCCTGATAGTTTAAGATATTTTTCCAGCAGCGCGTTTGCTTCGCAATTGATATTCTCTGCATAATCGCGTTCTTTCATAGCAGCGGTATTTATGAACACATTGAGGCTGGCTGCTTGTAGAGCGGCGGAACAACAAATAACACCGCATCCCACATCGCTGATAGCAATAGCCGAGCCTTTGGCCGCAAAGCCTTGATGCAGCTCAATAGCTTTACAGCAGGCACGCATGATATCTAAAGGAACGGCGCAGGCATCTTTTAAAACAGTTTCCATAACTTGTGCCTTATAGGCTTGCTGTTCTGCTGTTTCCTTTGGAAGACCATAGGCTTTGGCTAAGGGCTCGAATACTTCGGCGTCTTTTCCTACTAAAGCTAACAGCTCATCTTGTAAGGCGGATGCTTCAGCCATTAAAGCTTTAATATCTTCTTCAACATCGGCATATTTCTTTTTTCCAACTGTTAAACTTCCCACCATATGCCCCAAGGCCATTCCTAACGCACCCACCAGGGCTGCCGTTCCGCCACCTCCCGGAACCGGGTCTTTGCCGGCTAGCGCCACTACAAATTCCGTACAACTTTTATCAACAAAGCTCATTATTTTACCTCCTATTTTAATAGTTAGTATTAAAACAAACCGGAAATACGGCCGTCTGCATCAACATCTATTTTTTCTGCTGCCGGAACTTTAGGCAAGCCGGGCATTGTCATAATATCGCCGGTTAAGGCTACTATGAAACCTGCTCCTGCCGAAACCTTAAGATTACGCACTGTTACAGTGAAATCTCGGGGTGCGCCCAAAAGAGTGGCGTCATCGGAAAAACTATACTGTGTTTTAGCCACACAAATAGGCAATTGACCGAACCCCAGTGCTGTAAGCTGTGCTGCTTGTTTTTTGGCTTGAGCGGTTAAGATTACGCCATCACCACGATACACTTTTTGTACAATAGCCGAAAGCTTTTCTTCTATACTCATATCAAGATCATAGCTGTAAGTAAAATTATTTGGCTCTTCGCATAGCCGAACCACTTCTTCTGCTAGGGCTACGCCGCCTGCTCCGCCTTTTCCCCATACCTCTGAAAGGGCTACATTAACACCAAGTTCGCGGCATTTATCTTCAATAAGCTTCAATTCTGCTTCACTGTCTGTGGGGAAGCGGTTGATAGCAACTACTGCCGGTAGCTTATAAACCTGTGTAATGTTTTCAACATGTTGTAATAGATTAGGTAAGCCGCGTTCCAGGGCTTCTAAATTTTCTATGGCTAAAGCATCTTTGGCTGCACCGCCATGATGCTTTAATGCACGTACTGTAGCTACCATAACTACCGCGGCAGGTTGCAAACCGGCCATACGGCATTTAATATCCAAGAATTTTTCCGCTCCTAAATCTCCGCCAAAACCAGCCTCTGTTATGGCATAATCGCCAAGTTTAAGGGCCATGCGGGTAGCAGTTATGGAGTTGCAGCCATGAGCGATATTGGCAAATGGTCCGCCATGTACTAAAGCCGGAGTATGTTCCAGAGTCTGAACCAGGTTTGGCTTAAGCGCGTCTTTCAAGAGTGCGGCCATAGCTCCGGCGGCTTTCAATTGGCCGGCAGTTATCGGTTGCTCTTCGCGCGTATAGCCCACAATTATTCGGGCCAGCCGCTCTTTCAAATCTTCAATATCACGAGAAAGGCAAAGCACCGCCATGATTTCCGAAGCCACGGTAATATCGTAGCCGTCTTCACGAGGCACGCCGTTGATTCGCCCCCCCAAACCGCAAGTAATGAAACGCAGCTGGCGGTCATTCATATCTACACAGCGCCGCCATGTGATACGCCGCACATCAAAGCCCAGAGCATTGCCCTGAAAAATATGATTATCCAACATAGCGGCTAAGAGATTGTTAGCCGCGCCGATGGCATGAAAGTCTCCTGTAAAATGCAGGTTGATATCTTCCATAGGCACTACTTGGGCATAGCCGCCTCCGGCAGCGCCGCCTTTTATGCCGAATACTGGTCCTAAAGAAGGTTCGCGTAGGGCAACCATAACGTTTTTGCCGATTTTACGTAGCCCGTCTGCCAACCCCACCGTAGTGGTGGTTTTTCCTTCGCCGGCTGGTGTAGGGGTAATGGCTGTTACTAGTACCAATTTGCCATCTGTGCTTTCACATTCGTTCAGCAGGCTGTAATCAATTTTTGCTTTATAGTTGCCATACTGCTCCAAATATTTTTCTTCTACTCCAGCGGTTTTAGCCACCTCAGTAATACGTTGCATAGGTGTGGCTTGTGCAATTTCAATATCGCTTTTTATGCTGCTCATTACTTGTCCTCCTAAAATATAATATTTTCGTTTAAAGAAACCCAAACGAATCTAGTCTATATTATACAAAAACCTCCAGTAAAAAGAAAGAGGTTTGGGAAATTTTTATAAGAAAGCAAGCCAAGGTTCAAATCTGTATGGGCGCCTCTGTTTACTCCGAATCCGGTGATGAGCGAGTATTTAGAGATGCCCTTATGTATATTCATTAACCCAACCGGCTAAGCTTGGGTAAAGTGTTTGTAAGACACTGCGTTCTTCTTCGGTTAGTTCGCTACATTCCTCATGCGCCCCCGGTGCGCCAAAAAGCAGTTTTGTTGTAGAGGCTATATCTATACGCTTCAGTATTAGCCGCGCTTTTGACGGGCAGGCTAAAGCATCTAATACGGCGTCTTCATTGATCAGCCGCGCCATGGTAAAAGGCGTGCTGCGCCATAAAGCTGGTTCAAGAGAAGTCAGCAGTAAAGGCGCATCTATAGGTGCCAGCCATATCAAACCGCTTAAGCCTGCCATAAGGGTCAGGCGGGCAGCTTGAGCTAAAGCTTCTTGCAGGGAAGAGATATCTGTAAAACCTAGTTCTATTATTTGTAGATTATTCTTTGTTAAGGTATAGAGCACATATGCTTGATCTGCAGCTAACATTAGTTGTGCTTTATCGCAAAGCTGTTCTCCTAAATACTTCTGCCAATCTTGCTCAGTACGCATTATAAAAGCGTCGTAGTGTGTAGTCATATTTTGGTAAATAACGCTAAGTGAAGCAATATCTTTTGTTAAACTGCCCTCACGCCAAGTTGCTTTGCTGGGGGTAACGGATACTAGCTGGTCAAACATCATAGCAGGTAAAAAGAGTTTTTGTTTAGTATAACAATGACGATAGTCTAAAGGAGTATAGAATTCCGCTATATCGGTATAGAGCAGTGCGGCGGCATAGCCTTGTTCTTTAAGTATATTATGCGCTTCCTGAAGAAGTTGATGCCCGCGGCCTTGATGCCGAAAACCTATTTCGGTGATCACGCCTACTAAATAGGCTACTGGGAGTATAGCGCCGCGTAACTGTAGCTTATAGGGAGATATTTGTAGCATGGCGGCTAAGCGCGCGCCATCAAAATCGCATAAAGTCAATTGCGGCTGGTATACTGAATTAAAATACCAGCTAAAATAAGGCTCGTAACTTTCAAAGCTTTTTGACCATAAGCGCATAATTGCTTGTTTATCTTGTTCTTCAGCGAAGCGATACATGTGTTTTCTCCTTAGCGGAGGCGCAGATGATATTTCTTTTCCAGGTGATGGGGGTGATAGCTTAATTTTGCTTTACGCTGACCCGGATGCCCCATATCTTCCGCTCGGTTGATGAAGCGGTAGCCTGTACAAAAATCGCGGGCAAAGAAATGGTTAATAGCCTGGAAACTGCCTCGTACATCGATATCGGCTTTCTCTATATGTATTGCGAATGTATCTTCGTTTAGCGGTTCGCCGATCGTAAAAGCTATAACTTTATCTTGTGCTAGCAAGCAGGCGCCTACACAATCCAGCTCTTGAAAATGATTAAGCCCATCCATTACACCGTTATGCTCATGTATAATTGCTTCGCTGGCTTGATCATGATTTTTCAACCAGGCTATTTCTAAGTCTTGACAGCTTTTCAACCATTCTGATGAAAGAGGAAGAAAGCGATAATCGGGATTTTCTCGTATAAAATGATGCACATGATTGCGTTTAGATGCATAATGCTGCCCGTTCAGTTGTGCCAGATCTTCCTGCAGATAAATATAATTAAAGCCGGGAGGGAATTCTTGAGCAATAAATCGGCCGGGCCAATAATGCTCATAAAAAGCATTCATTGTTTCGGAAACCTCAGTCATTAAAAAAGCCGCCTGACGTTTTTTATACCAATTTATCAAAGCTTCCGTTGCTTCTAATACTGGTTTATCTGCAGGGGCAAAGGGAGGCAATATGGCGTCCCAATACTGGTAATCGCTTTTTATCACCAAAGCACCTTCAACTTCTGCCCAACCATATGGATCCCAATCGCGCCACAGAAAAAAGTTATTATAATTATAGGTTATCAAATCGTGGCGCCGACCGGATAAATATGAACGAAATAGATTTTTCTCGGCCAGAGTAATAGGCTTAAACTGCATAGGCCCCCCTAATTATCCTATAGGGTTTCTTTATCTACTGTAACAAATAACTTTGTAAATCATAGAAGGGCTGAGGACCCTATAAATAATTATTGCAGAAAAGTAGAGGAAAGTAAATATAGTTTTCCTCTTTTTTAGCAATATTTTAGAAATTGCACACCTTATAATCAATAATCTGATTTAACTATATTAACATAACAAACTTTTTTGGGTTTTTTCTTGGCAAAATTTTGTTATATGATATAATATAGATATGTTGCCTATGTTTTAGCTAATAAAATCATAAAATTTATTATTAAGAAAGAGGAGAACTATGGAAACAAGTATTGCCTTCAATGTGGGTCCGCTTACTGTACGCTGGTATGGGATTATTGTCGCGGCGGCTTTTGCCGCAGGCTCTTATTTGGCTTATCGGGAAGCAGCTCGTCAGAAAATGAATGTGGATGTTTTGCTGAATATTCTCATAATAATTATTCCCGCTGCCATTATTGGCGCCCGCCTTTACTATGTGGCTATGCGCTGGGATTTTTATGGACAAAACCTTTCTCATATTCTACGAACCTGGCAGGGCGGTTTGGCTGTACATGGCGGGATAATTGCTGCAGTACTGGCGGTTTTTATTTATTGCCATTTGCGTAAAGATAAGTTTTTATCCTGGGCAGATATATTGGTGCCCGCTGTGGCTTTTGGGCAGGCTATCGGCCGTTGGGGCAATTATTTGAATCAGGAAGCATATGGCTATGAAACCACTTTACCATGGGCTATGTATATAGATGGCGCTTATAGGCACCCAACTTTTCTGTATGAATCGGTTTGGAATTTACTGGTATTTATATTCCTATATATACTTCTGCGCCGTCGGCATCGTACCGGTGTTGTCTTTGCCTCATACTTGATTGCTTATTCCGTGGGGCGCTTCTTCATAGAAATGTTGCGCACAGATAGCCTTATGATAGGTTCACTGCGGGCTGCCATGGTAGTATCGGTGCTGGGAGTATGTATTGGCTTGTTCCTCCTAAATCATATACGCCGCCAAGTGCTACCCCAGGAAGGTTTAGCACTTTCAAGTAAAAAAACTGCTTCTCGGCAAAGCGAACGCTCACAACAAAGAGAACCCGCAAAGAAGCAGGGAAAAAAGAATAAAAACTAGTTTAGGGCGCCTCGATTTACTCCGAATTGCCAGAGTCACTAGCAATTTTTTCGCCTGGCAAGGCGGAGGAGCTGAAGCGTAGCCTACCGCGGCCTTCAGCCGCAAATGTCGAGTGTTGAGTGTTGAGTTGCGGAAGTTTCGCAAAGCGAAAACGAACAAACAAAAACATGCAGCTTAACGACTTGCACAACTTGTTTTTTAGAAGTTGTTGCATGGTAAGTGACTAGAGCTACATGAAGCGTAGCAACGCAGTCTAGGCGGAAAAAGGGCAGCGAAGATGGTGATGAATGGGTATTTAGAGGCACCCTTTAGCTATGCCCTATAGTTGCTTCCAAAATAATCGAAAAGTAGGTTTTATATATGAAACGAATACTTTTATTGACCACCGGCGGTACTATAGCTTCGCAGGCAGGAGCACATGGTTTGGCGCCGGCTATTGCCGGAGGGGAAATGCTGCAAATGTTGCCGGAGCTTTCCGATTTATGCCAGGTGGAAACCAGGGAATTATTAAGGCTAGATAGCACCAATATTCAACCTGAAGAATGGCTGCATATGGCCCGCCATGTTTATGCGGTGCTGGATGATTATGACGGTATAGTAATCGCTCATGGTACCGATACCATGGCTTATAGTGCGGCTGCGCTTTCTTATATGCTGCAAAACCTAGATAAACCGGTTGTATTGACCGGCTCGCAACAAACGCTTAATGCCGAGAATAGCGATGGTTTACGAAATCTTTATGATGCTTTTGTGGTAGCTGTTGCCAACAGACCGGGCGTATATGTGGTTTTCGCCGGTAAAATAATTCGCGGTTGCCGGGCTGTGAAAGTACGCACACAAGGCACGGAAGCTTTTTTCAGTATTAATGCGCCATTGGCGGG
>WRKD01000226.1 GCA_009778255.1 Bacillota bacterium | reverse complement strand
TTGCGGCGCGAAGGCCGCAATGACGAGAAAATGATAGTTGCGCTAATTTGGCAGAGTTGTAAAGCTAGTTTTTAGAGGCGCCCTATTATATTTTATTAATTATTTAGAACGCCTATCTCTTCAAAATAACGACGCGCTCCTGGATGAAAATCGATTGGCAAGCCACAAACTGCATTTTCTGCATCAATATACATGCCTTTAGCATGGAGAACAGCAATTGTGTCTTTATTCTCGATGATAGTTTTTACAATATCATATGCTGCTTGCTCTGAAAGTGAGGAGGAAGCAACCAGGGTGGCTTTTATTGCAACGGAGTTAACCGGTTCCGAAAGAAAACTGTAATCGTTTTCTGTTAAAGTATAGGGGATATAAAAGGGATATTTTTTTATTAAGGCATTAATAATATCTTCATCTGGTCCGATAATTGTTATTTCACGTTCCGCTTGTAAATCCATTATTGCTTTATTTGGTGTACCCGCTGTTACAAATAAAGCGTCTAATTCTTTTTCTTGCATAGCAATTACTGCGTCTTTAAAGCTTAATGTTAAAGCTGTAATATCTTCTTCATTTATATTATATTCGTGAAGTATTCTTAAAGTGCTGCTTTGCAATGCAGAGCCGGCTTCTCCAATACAAACACGTTTTCCTCGCAGTTCTTCAATAGAGGATATTCCGGAATTTGCCCCTACTACTACTTGAAAGACTTCAGGAAAAAGAGACAGAAGAGGAACCATAGTTAAAACATGTGGTTTATTACTCCATACTCCTGTCCCATAATAAGCATTGCTAAGAATATCATTTTGTAAAATTGCTAGCTGCGCTTTACTAGTAATTAAGCTCTCTATGTTCTCTGTAAAACCTTCACTAGTTTGAGCGTCTATAACAAGATAATTACTGGCGTCATCTACTACTCTTGCTAGGGTTTGGCCAAAATTATAATAAGCACTTTTAATTTCACCGGTTTTCATTACCAGGCGTAAAACAGTAGCAGACAAAGGGACATTCGTATCAATAATATCTGTTTTGATATTTGGTAAAGAATTACTATGGCAAGCGCCAAAGACAAGTAGTAGAGCTATTTGTAAGAATATCAAACATATTAGCTGATACTTTTTCATTTGACTCTTACACCTCCGATGGTTACATCTGTAGTACTAAGCAGATTTATTAATAAGTATAACCACATTGTACCTTAATAGTGGTTAGAAGTCAAATCAAATATAGCGCTTAATAGACAATTCTTCCAGACTGATAGAATTACTAGGAAACATCGTTTATTAAACGCTATAAAAGTTTTATTATTAAGTTTTATTCAGCTTTTGATATCAATGAAAAAGCATAGACTGCAAGAATCGAACCAATTAATGGGGCGACAACGAATACCCATAATTCTGAAATAGCCGTCTTGCCAGCAAACAACGCTGGGCCGATACTGCGCGCTGGGTTTACAGATGTACCGGTAAGTGGGATGCCAACAATATGCACAAAAGTTAAAGTTAATCCGATGATTATTCCGGCAACATTGCTTTTACTTTCATCAGAAGTTACGCCTAAAATAACTAAAACAAAAATAAATGTTAGAAGTATTTCTACTAATAATCCTCCACCAAATCTCCCAGCATTAGCCACTCCATTTGATCCCAAGCCGCCGGTAAGATCTGTTATGCCAAAAGACAATAGTATCTTTAATAAAGCCGCCGCCACAATTGCACCTAAAACTTGAGCTACAACATAGCCGCAAAAATCTATACCATTAAGCTTTTTTCTTAAAAACATTGCTAGAGAAACGGCTGGGTTGATATGGCAGCCAGAAATATTGCCAATTACATAAGCCATGGCTACGATGGATAAACCAAAAGCGAAGGCTACAGCTAAATGCCCTCCTTGTGTGGCACAGCCCAAAAATATCGCACTACCGCAGCCCATGAAAACTAAGACCAGTGTTCCTAAAAATTCCGCAAAATATTTTCTCATTTGCTCCATGCTCATAACTCCCCACTTTCTTTTAAATTTTAGTATATAACTCTAAGTATTCTATCATTACTAGGAAAAAAAGACAATACATTTACATTCATTTTATAAAAGAAGCATTATTGACTACAAGTATTTAGTCAAGTATAATAATTTTGTGCGCAGCTAGAAAAATTGATTAGGAGATTAAAACATGCTGAAAGAAGGCATACAAGAAATCATCGAAGCAGGTAAACGATTAGCAACTTATGGTTTGATTCACGCGCATTCCGGCAATATCTCTAGTCGCTTTGACAAGGCAACTTATTTAATAACGGCTTCCGGTGTTTTTAAGGGAGATCTTAGCTCTTCGGATGTGTTGATAATTGATGATAAAGGTTTTCTGACGCTTAACTCAATTAAAGGTAAGCCATCATCTGAAGTAGCAGTGCATATGGCAATATACAAAGAAAACCTTCAGATCGGAGCTATTATTCATGCGCATCCTCCTTATGCTACTGCTTTAGCTTGTGCTGGGAAAGAATTAGATTTAAGTTTGCTTGAGGAGAGCAAGTGTTTTACGGGCCTGGTTCAGCTTTTACCTCGCATAAGTGCCGGTAGTTTGGAATTAGCTCAAGCAGTATCGAAAGTCACTAGCAATGCAAATGCGCTGTTATTAAGAGGGCACGGAGTAATCAGCTGGGGAGCTAATATGGAGCAAGCACTTTGCCGTATGGAAACAATTGAACATATAGCCAAGGTTATGTTAATGACAGAGTTATTTGTTGAGGCAAATAAGCGCCATGTTTAAATGGTATATTATACAATTACCTTTGCGGTTATTTCTAGCCGGGTCGGTTTTATATCTATATTTATTTCAACCTCAGATTCTTATTGCCGCAACAGAGTTTAATCCCGGCAGTAAGTTTGATCCTTTGTATATATTATGGTTACTGCTAATGGTAGATATGCTGCAGAGACTGATTCCGCAAAGCCCCCGCACATTGGCAGGCAAAAAACAATTTGCAGTTTATTATCTGCCGTCTTACGTTAAATGGGAAGAAGATCAATTGCTTGCCTTTAAGCAAAAAGCCAATAAGCAGGCGCTTATAGTTTTGCTATGTTGGTTGTTATGTCATCTTCCGCTGCTACCATTAACAAGGTTAGGTATAATTGGGCCGCCCCAACTAATACTGCTTTCATCTGCTTATTTGGTGGCAGATTTACTGTGTATACTGTTTTTTTGCCCCTTTCAAAAATGGTTTATAAAATGCCGCTGTTGCATGGATTGCCGTATATTCGCTTGGGATCATTTTTTTATGTATACGCCATTGCTGTTCTTCAAGAGTTTTTATTCATATAGTTTATTTTTTACTGCGATGTTGTTGTTTTTAATATGGGAAGTTTCATTTTTTCTCTATCCCGAACGATTTTGGATCGGCAGCAATAGTGCGTTACAGTGTGCTAAATGCAAAGAGAAACTTTGCCGGATAAAAAACAAAAAACTATATGAAACGAAATAATTATTGCGCTATATATTACTCTTATCTTCGTCTGTGGCAGGAAAAGAGCTAAAGACCGTAGAAAACTAGATAATCTATGATAAATTATGTTAGGAGCCGTGCAATGGAGTTTTGGGAAGATAGCTTAAGTAAAAAGCCAACTGTCATGATACAGCGCACTTTAAGATCTGGGCAAAATTTTCATTATGACGGCAATGTGGTAATTATGGGCGATGTTAATCCAGGCGCGGAAATTGTTGCTTCTGGCCATGTTCTGGTTATGGGTTCTTTGCGGGGAATGGTGCACGCCGGTGCAACCGGAGAGGAAAAGGCAACTGTTACGGCACTTTCTCTCGCTCCTACGCAATTACGCATAGCGGCTCATATAACACGCCCTCCGGATGGCAATGGCACATCCCTTGTTAAACAGCCCGAGGTTGCACGCATTAAAAATGATGTTGTTATTATTGAAGAATATCAGCCGCTGCGTTAGCGGAGAGAGGAAGCTTTAAATGGGAACAGTTTTGGTAATTACTTCCGGAAAAGGCGGGGTAGGTAAAACAACTATTACAGCAAATATCGGAACAGGATTGGCTATGTTGGGGAAAAAGGTTGTTATGGTCGATACAGATATTGGCCTGCGCAACCTGGATGTAGTATTGGGGCTAGAAAATCGCATAGTATATGATCTTGTGGATGCCGTACGCGGCAATTGCCGTCTTAAGCAATCGTTAATTAAAGATAAACGCTACGAGAATATGTTTTTGCTGCCGGCGGCTCAAACTAAAGATAAAACCGCAGTTTCTGAAGAGCAAATGAAAGAGCTATGTGCCAGGCTTAAAGAAGAATTCGATTATGTTCTTATAGATTGCCCGGCTGGTATAGAACATGGTTTTAAGAATGCCATAGCGGGTGCGGACGAAGCCATAGTAGTCACTACGCCGGAAGTTTCTGCTGTTCGCGATGCCGATCGTATTGTAGGCCTTTTAGAAGCGGCTGGTTTGCGTCAGCCCAAGCTTATTGTTAATCGTATTCGCTCTGCAATGATTAAAACCGGAGATATGATGAGTGTAGACGATATACTTGAAATATTGGCAATAGAACTATTAGGAATAGTGCCGGAAGATGATATAATAATAATCTCGACAAATCGTGGTGAACCCACGGTAATGGACAATGATTCTCGCCCCGGGCAAGCTTTTCGCAATATTTCCCTTCGTATAACTGGCGAAGAAGTTCCCTTAATGCCCATGGAGCATAAATACGGTTTCATCGGTCGTATTAGATCATTGTTTAGCGGGGAGTAAATGGTGATGCCTATGAATCTTAACGCCTTGATCAACCGATTTTTTGGCCGTGACGATGCAGATACTAGTAAAAGCATAGCAAAAGAACGCCTACGTTTGGTATTGGTTCACGACAGGCTAGATATTTCTGAACAAACTATGAATGCTTTACGGGTAGATCTTCTTAGTGTAATAAGTAAGTATTTTGGCATTGAAGATAGAGAGCTGGAGGTTACTTTTAGCCGCGAAGCAGATGGTGTGGCATTGATAGCCAATATACCTGTTCGCAAACAAAACCCTCTTGCATATGCCACATCTGAAACTTTAGAACAAGAATCTGTAAATGAGGAAAAGACCTCTACTAAAACCTTAAAACAGGATACATAAATATAAATAAAGACAAAATAATTGACTTTATTCATGTTTCAGTGTATTATTATACTTGTTATAGCGTTAAGGATAGTGTTGATTTAAAGGAGAGTTGGCCGAGTCGGTCGAAGGCGCTCGCCTGCTAAGCGAGTATACGGGCAAAAACCTGTATCGAGGGTTCGAATCCCTTGCTCTCCGCCACAATCTGTCCGAAAACTACCTAATTTTAGGTAGTTTTCTGTTATAGTAGTCCTAATTTTACTAGGGCTTTCGCTCGTTTTGCTAATATAAATAAATTGTTGCATGGATTGTGAAAAATATAGGCATATTACTACCCTCTTATTTTTCTATGAGCTTGGCTTACTCTATCATTGCCTATCTTAGTGGCCTATCATTGTATTTCGAGAACGCAAGAATAATTATTGCGTTTGCATTGTTGATGTGGTATACTTTACAAGGATAAAAATTCTATTGGTACAAACGAATGATAATGAAAAGAGGAAGCTGATTTGAGAAAAATAAGTTATAAAAAACTTTGGAAACTCTTGATTGATAAAGACCTAAATAAAAAGACCTTATCAAAGGTGGCGAACATCAGCCAATCTACGCTTACAAAAATGTCCAAAGGCGAAAGTGTAAATATTGAAATGCTTGCCCGGATATGTAATGCGCTTGATTGCGAATTTTACGATATTGTAGAAATGGTTGGAAATGAGAAAGAAATGTCAACACATGAAGGGAGAAACTAAGCATGGCTGAACT
Organism: Bacillota bacterium; assembly: GCA_009778255.1. GTDB lineage: Bacteria > Bacillota > Dehalobacteriia > UBA4068 > UBA4068 > WRKD01. The sequence continues at coordinate 21,033 of WRKD01000226.1, read as the reverse complement.
GAACACAAAATTATGGGCAGGCGTAGAAATACTTAGTGGCAAAATGGATGTCAGTGAGTATAATAACTTTCTGCTTGGTCTTATATTCTATAAATATCTTTCCGACCAACAGTTACGCGCCGTTTATGAAGAAGAAAACGGGAAGGTTACGGAATACCCCGACAGGGAAACGCAGCTTGCGGGCTTGTCGGAATGGCATAAAGAAGATGCCGATGATGTACGGCAAATAATGTCCACGAAGTTGGGGTACTTCATTGAGCCTAACTATTTATTCTACACTTTGCAAAAGCAAGCAAGCAATTATGAGTTCCAAATATCGGATTTACAAAACGCCTTTATCGATCTTGGTCGGCAAGGGGTGCAATTCACGGGTTTGTTTGATGACGTTGATTTGACCTCGACCAAGTTAGGCTCGAACGCCCAACAGCGCAACGTAACCATTTCGGAAGTCATTAAAACCCTTGACGAAATAGACCTTTTCGGACATGACGGCGATGTAATCGGCGATGCCTACGAATACCTTATAGGGCAGTTTGCCGCAGGCGCGGGCAAAAAGGCGGGCGAATTCTATACGCCGCAAGCGGTGAGCAAAATCATTTCCGAAATCGTTGTAATCGGGCAAGAAGATATTGCACCGTTCCACGTTTATGACCCTGCAATGGGTTCGGGTTCGCTTATGCTTAATATACGCCAGTTTGTCAATAATCCAAGTAAGGTGCATTACCACGGACAGGAATTAAACACCACGACATATAATCTCGCCCGAATGAACCTTATCCTACACAATGTAGAGCAAGCGCAAATGCGCTTGCAAAACGGCGACACGCTCGACGAGGACTGGCCGACTGACGAGCCGTATCTTTTCAACGCCGTTGTAATGAATCCTCCTTATTCAGCGGTTTGGAGTGCAGACCCCAAATTTATGGGTGATGCGCGTTTCGAGCCTTACGGCAAACTTGCGCCAAAATCGAAAGCCGACTTTTCGTTTTTACTTCACGGCTTTTATCATCTTAATGAAAAAGGAACAATGGGAATAGTGCTTCCGCATGGCGTACTGTTCAGAGGTTCTGCCGAAGGAACAATCAGAAAAACCCTGCTTGCTAAGGGTGCGATATGCGCCGTAATCGGTTTGCCGCCAAACATATTTTACGGCACGAGCATACCAACCGTCGTGTTGATTTTGAAAAAAGGTCGTGAGAATAACGGACGCGATGTGCTTTTCATAGACGCATCCAACGATTACGAAAAACAAAAGAATCAAAACAACTTACGCCCGGAAGATATATCTAAAATCATTGAGGCGTACAAGGTTCGCAAGAATATTTCAAAATATGCTCACCTTGCAAGCTATGAGGAAATAGCCAGTAATGATTACAACCTCAACATTCCCCGTTATGTAGACACTTTCGAGGAAGAAGAACAGATCGACATAGTAGCGTTGAGCCGGGAAATAACCGGCCTTAACAGCAAGGTTAAGGAAAGCGAAACCGAATTCTTAAGCTTACTTGATCAGCTTGCCATAACTGACGAAACGAGAGATATTATCGAAGCCACCAAGCGGATTTTTATACAGGAGGTGCAGGAATGAACGAAGAAAGAAATGACCGATTAAACCGTATTGCTATAAAGGGTTTCAAGTCTATCAAGGAATGTGAACTAGCCTTGAAAAACATCAACATACTTGTTGGTGCAAACGGAGCAGGTAAGTCTAATTTCATTTCTATTTTTGAAATGTTAGGAAGAGTACTTGCCCGTGAATTGGCTTTTTACGTTCTGCGTAAAGGCATTAACCCACTTCTGTATAATGGCAAGGAAGCAACGGACAGTATCTTTGCTGAATTTGATTACGGCTCCCTCGTATATTCTTTTGACTTGGAATGGACTGAACAAGACAATCTATATTTCCGTGAAGAACAAGTAACAGTTGATGGAAAAAATGTTTTGGGCGAAGGCGGTTATAGCGAATCACAAGCGATAAACGCCATTCGTAACGCCAGAATCCATGCAGTAACTCCAAAAGATATTATGATTCCGAATTAGCGGGTGTTCCAATTCCACAATACAAGCCCATCGTCATGTATCAAGGCTGAAAATAATGTTGCTGATTGTGAAACATTATTGCATGATGCTTCCAATCTTGCGGCTTTTTTATACCGATTACAAGAAAACCATATCGCAGAATATCAAAAAATCCTCAGAGCGATTCAACGTATTGCGCCTTATTTCAAGGATTTTGAATTGAAGCCAAAAGAGCAAAACAATGAGCAAATTATTTTACGATGGAGGCAAAAGGATTATGACGGCGTACTCATTCCTTCGCAGTTGTCTGATGGGACATTGCGTTTTATTTGCCTTGCGACATTGCTTTTACAGCCGGAAGAATTGCAACCCTCTATAATCGTGATTGATCAGCCGGAACTCGGACTACACCCTTACGCCATGACTATTTTTGCGGAGTTGGTGAAAAAGGTAGCAATAAGAAAGCAAGTCATATTGGCAACACAATCCGCAGAGCTTCTTGACCACTTTGAAGCGGACGATGTAATAGTTGTTGACAGAACCTCTAATGGTTCAGAGTTCAAGCGCCTTGATGCAGAAAAACTGACGGCTTGGTTGGAAGATGACTATTCGCTTGGTGAGCTTTGGAACAAAAATCTCTTCGGGGGGAGGGTCGCACGATGAAGCGTTTGTATATCCTGTGCGAAGGTCAAACCGAAGAAGAATTTGTCAACGCTCTCCTCAAGCCTTATCCTCAAAACGTTGGCGTTTATGCCCAGCCTATTGTATGTACCACAAAGAGAACGCCGATTAAAAAATACAAAGGCGGCGTAACCAGTTTTGCAAAAGTAAAGAAAGAGCTTCAACGGCTGTGCGGCGAACACCCTAACGAACTCGTTACAACGATGTTTGATTTATATGCTTTCCCATACGACGCTCTCGAATTAAAAAATATCCCGACCGATGCTTATGACAAAGCGGAGCATATCGAAAAAGCAATCACAGACGAAATCGGCAACCGCCTCGGAAATATGGTGTTCAGCCTTGTTCTGCATGAGTTTGAGGGGCTTTTATTTTCTGATGTTTCTGCATTTGAAAACATAGCCGATCAAGAAGCTGTTGCGTTTTTGCGTAGAGTTAGAACAGCTGTTGCAACGCCTGAACACATTAACGAATTACCCGAAACCGCACCATCAAAACATATCAAGAGGGTTATTCCCGATTATTCAAAACCCACAGACGGAATAGACGTTGCGGAGCAAATCGGGCTTGATAAAATAGCCGCCGAGTGCTGCCATTTTGCGAACTGGTTAGCTAAACTAACCGCTTGGGCAAAGGAGGGCGCATAATGACGAATGTACCGGAAATCAGGTTTAAGGGCTTTACTGACGCTTGGGAGCAGCGTACATTGGGTGATGTTTGTGGAAACTTCCGAAGTGGCAATTCAATAACTGCCGATAATATATATGAGGTCGGTGAATATCCTGTATATGGAGGCAATGGGCTGAGAGGATATACAGACAGCTACACGCATGAAGGAGATTTTGTTTTAATCGGGCGTCAAGGTGCGCTGTGCGGCAACATCAATATTGCTAAAGGAAAGGTTTACATTTCAGAACACGCTGTTGTGGTCAGTGAAAATGAATTATCCGACATCGGTTATCTCGTACAACTTTTAACAAAGCTCCAGTTAAATCGTTTTTCAGAATCTTCAGCGCAACCGGGGTTATCTGTTGATAAACTTAAAAAAATAGATTCATCAAGCCCCACGAAAGAAGAACAAGCCCGCATCGGCGTGTTCTTCCGCACACTCGACAATACTATCGCCATTTATAAGCGTAAGTTGTACGGTTTGCGGGAATTGAAAAAGGCGTATTTGCAACAAATGTTCCCGCAAGAGGGAGAGGTCGTGCCGCGCTTACGCTTTGAGGGTTTTACAGAGCCGTGGGAGCTAAGGGGTGCAGATGAAGTTTTTTGTACCGTTTCGGATAAGGGGCATAGCCGCTTGCCTGTTTTATCTGCCTCACAAGAGCATGGAATGATATTGCGTAATGAAATCGGCATTGATATAAAACTTGATAGCACCAATGCCACAACATATAAACGTGTGCTACCGGGGCAATTCGTTATTCATCTGCGCTCATTTCAAGGCGGTTTAGCTTATTCAAACATTGAGGGAATTACTTCACCAGCTTACACTATTTTAGATTTTATCGAGAAAGACAAACAAGTCCCTGATTTTTGGATTGATGTTTTAAGGAGCGTAAAATTTATTAAGATGCTTGAAAGCGTTACTTATGGTATAAGGGACGGAAGAAGTATCAGCTTTAATGATTTTTCTATCTTAAAATTGCCCTATCCCTCGCACAATGAACAAGAAGCAATCGGGAAGTTTTTCCGTTCTCTTGACGGCAACATTGGTGAGGTGCAATCTAAAATCGATGCTTTTGCAAAATTAAAATCAGCTTATCTTCAAAAGATGTTCGTATAAAAAAGTAGGTTTCCTATTGGAGGAAACTATGAAAAACCTCTTGTTGCTGAGTTTTAGTTCTCATAATCATGGTAATTGTTGGATAGCCGCCGATTTTTTGTAAAAAATGTGGCAAACGAAGCTATTCATGTAGAAACAATATGTGTTTCCAGCGAGAATATTAGACATTGCACCGGTTGTTTTGGTTGCAATAATGGCGAACTTACATGCATTATGAAAGATGACCTTCATAAATTGAAAAACAATCTTATATTAGCAGAGCAATCGCTCTTATTGCGCCGTTCTTTATTTTTTATGCTCCTTCAGTAATAAAAACTATAATGGATAGACTAGCGGCTTGGGCACTGCATGAAATTGAGATGAGTGTTAATCAGCGCTTAGGGATAGCAAATTCTATGGCTGGGGCAACATTGGAAATTAAAAAGGCTTCTGGAAATTAAAGCCTACAGGAAATTAAAGGCTACAGGAAATTAAAAAGAATGCTCAATTAATGCAATGATTATTTGCGCATTCTTTTATATCTATACAGTAAAGAGTAGTAAAAAATTCATACAACTAAATTTACTACCAACATAGCGCACTTAAGCTCATATGTAAGCAGTAAATTAATATTGCAATAAAAAGCGCAACATAAAGCCTCGCTTCCTTCAAAAAGGAAAAACTCTGCATGCCAAATGTTTCCTATAACAAAAAATATGGTTTGCTTCGTTTAGCATTAATTGATTTTATCGAAAGGGCTATCGGTGTCATAATCAACAAAGGTTCTTACCATACCGTTGATTACGGCGCCAGCATCCACAGATATGGTTGAAGTTGTTATATCCCCCATAAGGTAGGAATTGCTGTTGAACACCGCAGTTTTAGCTACATTGATATTGCCTTTGAGCTTTCCATCTAGCACCAGGCTATCTGCATTTAAGTCGCCGATGATTAGAGATTCGCTATTTATCACCACGCGGCTGTCTGCTTCTAGATTTCCTTTAATATTACAGTTTAGCATGCGTAATTGGTCTCCTTTAATGTTGCCAGAGACTTTACCGCTTACTGTAACATCGCCATCTGCTTCAATATTACCGTCAATTTTGCCTAAAATTTCTACATGCCCGCTGGAGCGAAGCCTTCCGGTTACTGTTGTCCCTTCTGCGATTACAGAAGTTTGCTTGCGAGGTTCCAGCACTACCATTTCGCCGCTTTCAGTAATTTCCGGTGCAACAGAATATCTTGTTGAAGGTGCAGTAGCAATATTTCCTTCGCTTACAAGATCGGCGCTTCCTTCCAGACCAAAAAAGTCTTTAGCTGCCTGCCTTAAATTATCTCTGTTATTCATATTTACCTCCCTAAATTGTTGCGTTAAATCTTTATAATCGGTACACCTTAGAGTGCCTTATTATACTCTTTTACTACCATCTGCGTCGTCTTTTACTATAGGGGCTTATTAATCTCGACAAATGCGGTTAAGATTCCACCATTTAGTCTGGGCCTTATTTCTTCATCTAATACAGTTGGTGGAGTTGGTAGTAAAGAGCAAAAAACGGAACTCTTAAATAATAATAATAGTATAACAAGACTATTATATATGAAAATTTGTTTTATGGCAAGATAATTCTTGCATATTTAATAAAATTCTAGTAATATGTTATTAATATGTGATATTGAGGCTAAATAAATGGTATTAGAAAAAATAATTAGCGCCGTTATCAATATTGCTTTAGCCGTTTCCTTTACGATTTGGCTGCTCATAAGTGCTCCGTTCAATGGCCAACCATCAGTCATTGCGCTTTATTATGTTGCGTTAACAGTCTTTTGGCTATTCCTTATAATCCGCCTATTGTTTAGTCAATGGCAAAAAAACCATGCCGTTTCTTATAAAAGCTATATTGGGCCAAATAATACCATTAGAAAAAAAATGATCTTGCCGACGATAAAAGAAATAGCACCAACTGCCGCTGTTTTACTGAAGCCTCATTATATGCTTGGTTTAGCGGGGATGCTTCTCTTGTTTATTATTAATCATCTGGTTTTGTTTTATCCAATTTATATGGAAAGGCAATTTTACTTTCTAATTAATCTTATCGAAAATTCACATATATCGCGCGAGAGTACGCTGTTTGCTGCTTGTTTAATTAGTGTATTGGCGTTAGCTGGAGCTGTATTGAATCAAAGCCGGGAAATTAAGCAGAACAACCTAGCCTATAATATGCAAAATCTTATTATACACGCACATAGTAAGGCAGCTTTAGATGTAATGCAAATACTTGTTGTTGATGGAGATCAGTTATTTCTTACAATCAATAAACTGGAATACGTTTTGCATGCCAAACCAATAACAGCTTTACGACACCCTCAACAGCAGACACTCTTACGCCTTCTATTAAATTTAAAGTTGGATGGAGATATTCCAATTACAGAGTTTTATGTAAAGAGGCTATCATTGTATGTTGCAGATACAGTAATTGAATGTGATAATACCAGTACTAAATTCTACCCGCTCTTTGCTGCGAACAATAAATTCATTCTAGATTTTTATATATTATGTAATGAAGTACTGCCACAACGGCTGAGCGAGAGATTCATTATAGCAAGCGGCATACGTCTTTATTATTGCTTTTTACTAAAAAACAGTGTCGGTGTTATAACAGAGCTCTATGGTGCTGCTCTTTATGAAAAAGAAACAGCTGCCACAGGCGAGCTTCATTATATTTTGAACGAAAACAAAGGTAACCAATACTATTATTTGTAATGCTACTGTGTTCGGAAATGTCCGATTTTGCTCCACTAATAAACTAAACTAAAATAATGTCCCATACGGGGCATTTTGATTTTTTTTTAGTATTTTTTAAATAATAAGCTAGACATTTTTATAATTATCATATATAATATATTTACTGGCGATTATAAAATATAAATCTGGTCGCTAATACGTTTTTTTTACTTTATTGTGTATTGATAGGCAATAAAAGGGGGGAGTACTATGTTGAGCGAAATTATACCTCGTATTGAGGAGATCATCGGTGACAAGCATAAAGCAGCCAAGGTAGTAGCATTGATCAAGGAATCGGAGCGTGAAGAAAAGAGTTTGCGTTTTCAAAAACAGGTAGAAGGTATTGCTGCCGCCAAGGAGCGGGGGGTTCAATTTGGCCGTCCACTAATGGATTTTCCGAAAAACTTTAGTAAAATTTGTAAAAAACAGCAAGAGGGTCTACTAACGGTAACCGAAGCCAGTCGGGCGTTGAATATCAGCCGGCAGCAGTTCTATCGTTTACGTAAACGTTACGAAGATCATATGCAATAAGCTTCAATTAAAAAAGTAATTACTCTAAAATTTTATGTGAAACACCGTTCATTTTACGGTGCTTAGTTTGATTCGCCAAGTTGCCCAATTTACTAAGACTCTTACAACTCACATATTCTTAGTATTACCGTTTCCAGCAACTCTTTTAAATCTCCTTGACCGCTTTTATATGCTATATCTGCCGCCAGCAGCATCTCTAATACTTTTATTAGCTGGCGCTGAGAAAAAGCACGACTGGCATAAGTACATTTTTCTGTTACATAGGGGTGCAGCCGAAGTTCCTTGGCAATAACGCTTTGGCTGACCCCTATTTTTAACATGTCTTTTACCAGCAGTATATTACGAAACTGAGCAGCCAGTAAACCAAAGATTTTTTGTACATCTTCGCCTTGTTGCAAGAGACGGCGATAATAAGAGCAAGCTTTAGCCGCATTTTTTGCTACCGCAGCATCGGTCAATTCAAATACTGTGAGAAGGCTGCTTTCAGCAACTGTCGCCAGGGCGTCGTTATAGCTTATTTCAGCTTTATCTGCACAATAGAGCATTAATTTATCCGCTTCATTAGCCATTTGGTTAAGATTAACGCAGCTTACACTAATATGGGCAATAGCTCTTTTCTCTACCTTAAAACCCGCGGCTTCAAAGCGCCTAGCTAACCAGGCATCCCTTTCTACTCCCTTCGGAGTGACGCATTCTATAAGACGGCCTTTTTTGTGTATTTGTTGTACTAGTTTACGACGTTTGTCAATGTTTCCACGAACAGTTAAAGCCAAACAAGCGTCGGGGTTGGGTTTCTCTAAGTATACCAATAGAGAATTTAAGCTGTCTTCATTTTCATTTTTAAGGCCGCTATTTTTTGCTGTTGTTTCTAACCAATTAATATTTTTAACCGCTACTAAACGGCGATCGCCAAAAAGGCTGCTTTCTTGAGCCGCCGCTACAGCGGTATATGGATTTATGAGAGTTCCGTCTAGTATCTCTATGCCCCATTCCCCGCCTCCAGGCGATATAGCTTTGATAAGGTTTTGTAAGGATTCCTCTATTAGCCTGCTCTCTTCGCCAAAAATCAAATACACTGGTTTTAGTTTCCCACAATTAATATCGTCTATTAATAGTTGCATAATACCTCCTTCTGCGTTTGCCAGTAAGGGTATTTGTTAACTTAAGCTCACCAGTATGTACTGGCTTGCCAATTCTTACCATCGCTATGTATGGTTATTGCGCCATTTATATCTGTGCGAAAAATAGCGGCATGTTCTTGCCAATATTCTATCACAGATGTGGCAGGATGACCATAAGTATTATTACTTCCTACACTGATAACCACAGCATTTGCTAATAATTGTGCATAGGCATCTTCATCATAAGCATTTTTACTGCCATGATGCGGAATTTTAACTATTTGAGCTGGCGGCAGAATATCTAAATCTCCGAAAGAGGCGTCTCCTGTAAAGATGAAACTGATTATTTTATAGCTAAGTAAAATACTTAAGCTTCCTGCATTGTTTTCTTGTTCATGAAAATATGTATTTACTGGTGGGTTTAAAACGGTTAGTATAATTTCTGGTTCAATATAGAACTGCTGGCCTGCATAAGCTGCTGTTAGTACACTTTTTTGTATATTTGCAAGCTCAAGCATTTTTTCTTGTAGCGGATTATCAAGAAAGGCATCAGTATATAATAGTTTTTTAACTTGCATGTTTTCCAGTACCGTTAGTAAGCCATCGATATGATCGGCATCCGGATGAGTGCTGATCATCACATCAATTTTTTTAATGCCACGATAACGTAAGAATGGTATAAGAACATTTTCGCCGATCTGTCCTGAAGACATTCTACTTCCACCTCCATCTATCAATAGACTTTTACCTTGCGGAGTAATGATCAAAGTTGCATCTCCTTGACCTACATCAATATAAGTAACTTCTAATTGGTTCTTCATTGGCCGGGCTATAGCTGGCGCAAGGGATAGAAGTATTACCAGCATTGTTAATGCAAAGATAAGAGTAAGCCGCGGATGCAAACGTTGTTTAAGATAGTATGGCAGAATAAGAATAGCGGCGAAAAAAATCATTACAGCAAGTAAAGGAGTTTTCCCACTAGCTATATATGCTCCGGGTAAGGAAGCACATACAGAACTTAGCTTCATAAGAGGCTGCATGATAACATTTGCTACAAGAAGGGGCATGGTTGCTAAAGAAACAGAGAAAATAGCCGCCAAAGCCGCAGTAAAGCATAACAATACTATTATTCCTGCGCCAAATACGAAGAGAGGGGAAAGTAGCCAGCCAACAAGAGAGATATTGTAGAAATAATACCCTATAAGCGGCATAATACCGAAAGAAGCCGCCAAGGTTGTGGCAAGTGCTTGAAAGACAGTAAATTTTAGCTGCTTGAGACGTCTTTGAAATGGCTTATGCATAGTATTTTGTTCATCTTGCTCTGTAAGTGGCAGCTTTTTATGACCTAACAGCAATAAACGCATAGTGGGCAGTAAGTAAACCAGACCGCCCACGGCAGCAAAAGAGAGCTGAAAACCGGCGTCGAATAGCCATAATGGTTTATAAAGCAGGCAAATTAATGCTGCCAAAGCAAGGGTGGTCCAAGAATCACTCTTTTCATCCAGTACAGCGGCTATCTGCATTGTTAATGCCATAATAGCCGCACGTATTATGGAAGCAGGCATACCGGTAAGGTGTAAATAAAAAACTAAAAAGCATATGGTAAGCAGCAGACGTTGCCATCGCCGCCGCCTGCCGTGTCCAGCCAGCAATAAGGCAGCAGCTACTACGTAACCTACATGTAGCCCGGAAACTGCAAAGGCATGCAGCACACCGGCAAAAGAGAGAGTGCTTTTTTGCGTAAAGGAGAGATCGCTCTTATCTCCCAGGAAAACTCCCTTCAAGAGAGCGGAATTATCACCGGTAGCTATGTCCATAGCTTGCAGCAACTTTTCTCTTATAGTAATATCGTGAGTTTCCCAGCCATGCAGAGTTTTGACTTCTCCATTATAGTAGCAGCTAACCGAAGCGGCTAAGCCCTGTCTTTTCATATAAGCATCATAATTAAAAGCGCCCGGGTTGCCATAAGGTGTAAAACGCATCACCTCGCCGCGCGCAACTATTATTTCTCCTGCTTTTAATGGCCCGCCATCATAATAAAGAAATATTTGTCCTTGCCAAGGAGAATTATTTACTTCCTTTACCGCAAGTACTAAGCGATAATGACCTTCGCCACGATAAACACTAGCATTATGTACCTGGCCTACTACTAAAGCTTCTTCGCCAGGTTTAAGAGGGAAAGAAGATGCTTGTTTAGTAGCCGTTGCTTCCATAAAACAGCCGAAAGTTAGCGCTGCAGTAAAAAAACAAATGATAGCCAGCCTTCTTATTGGCACATGTAAAATAAAAGATTCGTATAAGTACGATAAATCTCTGTTTGCTTTATATGATATAGAGAAAATCAAGATGCTGATAAAAATCAACAAACCAGTTAGGCAGCCCCATAATAATGGAAGGGGCGCAAAGAAAGAAGAAAGAAGCAAGCCGCTGCAATAAAAAAGCAGTACTTGCACCAGACGCCGCCCGCGTAAAAAAAGTGGAGTAGCAATTCTGTAGCTTAAAATATTACTCCACACCGATCTGATCTTTAATTTTATCATAAGTGGCTTGTCCAATACCGCTGACTTTTTTAATATCTTCTATTTTAGTAAAAGAGCCGTGTTGTGTGCGGTAATCGATAATAGCCTGTGCCTTAGCAGGGCCAATACCGCTCAAACTTTGTAAAGCTGCAAGATTAGCAGTATTGATATTTATAAGAATAGCAATAGAGGAACTTGCTGCTTCGCTTTGCTCACCAGCACCAGGGGTTGCTACACTAAGTGAGCCGGCTGCGCTTTTCGCCAGGGCATCCCAATCTGTTGGTTCATCGTCTAGACGAAAAGGAACCACTACCTCTGCGCTATCGTTGAGTAAAGTAGCTAAATTAATAATATCGGTATTGGCTATTGGCAATAAGACAGCTAAATTAAGCGCATCGGCCACCCGGCTCCCCACAGGCAGTATATATAAACCAGGCTTCTCTACTGCGCCTTTTACATGAACAGCCAGCATGGCTTTTTCTTCTACCTGCAAAACCCGTATTTCTTCTGCTGGTTCGCTTATTATAGGTACATCATTTTGCATCATTGACAGCAATTCGGCAGATGTGCGTTCTAAAGTATGCCGGCGTTCGTTAACGAGCATGCCACCGGCAAAAGATAAGGCTATAATTATTGCTAAAATAAGCAAATAGCTTTTTCCTAGCCTTGGCATAACTTTCCTCCATAAAAAATAACGTATTTGAATGCTCTACTAATCAAATACGTTATTTTTTGTCTTATATTAAGCAGTAATTAGCGTATATGTTCTATTTTAGTCTGGTCCATATTTCATAGCCATCGCTTTTTCTGGTAAAATCGTGATTATTGGAAGCTTCTACAACATGAGCATGAGCCCAATGTCCTGCAATATCACTGAATTTAATGATATTGTTAAGGATATCTGCCGATAAATCAACTAAATCTAGTTTTCTATTTAGCATAGTGTTAACTATTTTAACAACTTCGGCGCGGCTAATATTTTTTTGTGGCCTAAAAGTGCCGTCTTCGGGGTAGCCACTAACCCAGCCTTTGGCATAGGCGGAATTGATTTGAGCTTTTGCCCAGTGGTTTTCAATATCCGGAAATATATTAATGTTTACATCTTCCAGCTTGTCAAATCTTGAAGCTACAGCCGCAAATTCCGCTCTGGTTATATTTCTGCCGGGTCTAAAAGTTCCGTCTTCCGCATAGCCGACTAAAATTTCTATACTAGCCAGATAATTGACTGCCTGCGTATACCAGATATCTTCCGGAACATCAGCGAAAGCGGAGATGCGGGGGGTTGTTTTATCCGGGCTGGTTAAAAGCCGGAAGAAGATCATAGCAACTTCCGCTCTGGTGATAGGGTTATCGGGTTTAACAGTGCCGTCCGGGTAACCGGTAATAAAAGGGATATGATCTGCCGTGAAACCGGCTAAAGGAACATCCGGCTCAATAATGGTTGTTATAGCAGGGCCAACTGTTATAAGAGCCTCCCAAATGGCATATACAGTAATATCTCTGTCTATTGCTGTTGTGCTAATAAACCAAGATCCGGTTCCATTAGACGTGGTATTCCAGCCGGCGAAAGTATAGCCATTGCGCGAAGGGTTAGCGGGCATTAAGCCACCCAGCCCTCCACCGCCACGAGATTTTTCTATGGAAACGGTTTGGCTATAAGGATTACCTTGGTTGCCCATAAAAGTTACTACCCAAACATCGCTGACCGCTCCACCGTTAATAATTTGCTCCCACTGAGCGTAAACAGTTAATGAAGTTAGAACAATTGTTGAAGAGATAAATGGATCGCCTTTACCATCCGCTCTGGTATTCCACCCTAAAAAACGGTAACCTGTTCTCGGCGAAGGGTCTCCGGGCCATTTCTCTTCAGCTCCTAACGAACTTTCACGCGACACTGAACGATTCACAGGACTAGGACAGTTGCTGTAATTATAATTAAATGTAACGGTTAGATCAGTAATAATAGTCCACCGTGCATAAACTGTAATATTTCCTTCAACTTTCGTGTCATTGATAAATAATTTGGCATTATCTTTAGTAGGATTGTCGTACCAACCCATAAAATCATAACCGCTGCGTGAAGGGTCAGGTGGAAAAGTATCTCCAAATATACCTCCCATGCTTATTTCTCTTGTAAAAGAAGAAGGAGAGCCTGGGTAATTATAGTCGAAGGTTACAGTTACTTTTGGCGCGTCTGATAACTTCCACTTAGCGTATACAGTAATTGTTTCGTTCACGATCGTTGTGGGAGTAAAGGCAGTACCTGTACCGTCAGATTTGGTATTCCAGCCCTCGAAGCTATAGCCGTTACGGGTTGGATCTGGGACCATATTTCCTCCAACTGAAGTACCTGCAGCTAGCTCTAATTCTTGAATACGATCGAATCCGCCATTACTGTCGAAATACACTTTTACTTTCTTCACAGGTATTTCCCACTGAGCATAAACTGTGATAGAACCTCTGACCGGCGTTGTGTCTGTAAAAGGATCCCCTGTTCCGTTTACAGAATCATTCCAGCCAGTTAAGACATATCCGCCATCGCGGGTAGGATGAGGCATATCCTTTGCCCCTACTGTTCCTCCGGCAGTTACAGTGCGGGTTTCAGAACCAGGCGGAGAGCCGAAGTTGTAGTTGAAAGTTATGGTATAGGTTGAAGCGCCAACAGCGCTGAAGTTGACCTCTACTGGGTCGCTAAGTAGATACTTTTTATAGTTACCATAGGTGGCGTCATTTCCGCTATAATCATTATCGCCCTTGCTCCGCACATAAACTGTACGGGCTACATTGCCAAAACCGCCGGCGGGTTGGTCAGTTTCGTATCCGCTGGTGGCGCTATATGACCATTCCATGGTAGTTGTGTCATAGTTAGTTATAAATCTGCTGGAATTATTTGCGGCTACATTTGGTTGCGGGCGCTTTACATGCAGCTTGAAAGAGTTAGGATTTTCAACATATGTATCACCGCTACTCGCGGATTTATGGCTGGCAAATAAGAAAAACGAACCATTCCCCAGCCAGGTTGATAGTCTAAGCAGCCCTAGCCCAGTAGCATTTGAGTTGTTTAGAAAATAGAAATTGAACATATTGATGTCAAGTAAATCTGAGCCGTTATTCGGCGTGAAATATAATACTAAAATTGTTTGTGTAGTGCCAGGGGCAATAGATGGTCCATCGATTTCAACATCATCATCATCTTCATGTGATTTATCTTGAGAACCAGCGCTGATAGTTGCTCCTATAAACCTGCCGCTAGCATTATTTTGAATGGCGTTTGAGCCAATCGTATTGAAATTTTTTACTGGCATAGAACAATAGCGTTCGAAATCTGAAAATAAAATATTTAGGTTCCCTTCGAACTTATTTCCATTTGGAGTACAAGGAGATACTCTGCTGTCGAAAGATATTTCTGTAGCTACACCATTGAGTATCAAGGGTTTAGCGTCTGTTCCAGTACTACCGTTTTTGATCATGATCTCAGCTGTTATTAATTTAGTACTAGGATTTTGCGAGAAGACAGCAATATACTGAGTATTTGCATCTGCTACCAAATCGCCGCTCAAGGCGATTAAAGGAAAATCTGTAACCTCAGCAGAAGCTATCTGTACCAGGGCCATTAAAACTAACAGAGCCAATAGAATGGCTAATGCGCCTTTTTTTGATGTTTTTGTTTTCATAGGCTCTCCTTTTCAAAGGAATTCAATTAAGAATTGCGGGTATACATTGTGAGCTTTTTCAAAACTATTTTTTATAATTTTTTGAAGGCGGCGTAGCATACTAGCTAATCAGGCTGTATTTCTCGGCATAGCATCTTGGCTTTACTATAGTTACGCCGCCCTCACATTAAGCTTTAATCAAATTAAAATCTAATTAGGAGAAAATATCGATATCATCCGCTCCGGCATAATCCCAAATATCTCTGTTCCACATTTCCAGTACTCTCATAACGTCTTTACTTTCAATAACGCCGTCTGCATTCAAGTCGCAAGCAGGGTTATATTTGTCATCAAAAACGTCTACGTTCATATCCATCAATTCGATGATCATCATAACGTCTCTGTTTTCAATGAGCAGGTCGCCGTTGCAATCGCCCCACCAGAGATTAAATACACCATTATCTGCCTGGCCAGGCGGTGTGAGTTCGATAATATCGGGGTCGCTGGCGGAAATGGTAATATTCATGGCGCGAGCCAAATAGCCTGGCCTATGAATGTACAGTACATATTGGCCAAAGGGTACATTGGTAATGGTAAATTCACCTTTTTCATCAAGAGGGTTACCGACAACAACAGCTTTGGTGCTTAAAGCGGGATCTGCAGCTGTGCGGAAGGTGGGTCTTAGTTCGACGGTGATGGCATGCATCTCCAGGAAGCCGGTTACACCTAAATCGCTTAAATCATCCACAACCATAGGCCAGACAAAGCCGTGTACCGCACGATAGTTTTTGTCTTTGACAATGGTCGTTACAGGGTCGCTGGGGTCTTTACCCGGTTCGGTTTGAATAGCTTTAATAATATCGCCGGTTTGCGGTTCTTTGCCGGGGGGAACGTCTACAGACCAAGTTTTATCGGGTTTAACTTTGGTTTTAAGCTCGGTGCCGTCTTTCAATATTACGGTAATTTCCGCATCCGGTTCGCCGGTTCCTGTAATAACGGTATCGTCACGATAAACATCGTCGATAGTGGGTACATCGGATTTACCGAAAACATCTCTTTCTTCTTCGTCTTCTACATCTTCTTTCTTTTCGTCGCCGCCATTTTCTTTGCCGGTTACTGTGGCGATATTTTTGATCTTTAAGCCATAAGCGTCTGCTTTAACAGCACACTCAAAGCTGACCACGCGCACTACGCCATAGGGTACGTCATTTTCTATATATACTTGAAGGATTCCATTCTCAAAGGAAGAGAAGGTGGGTTTTTTGCCGTCAAGTAAAATAGTATTGATATTTAGGGTTAATCCGGCTGGGATTTCATCTACTACATAAACATTGGTCCAGATAGATTTTTCGCCTAAATTCCTTATGGTAATGGTGTAGAGGATCACGTCGTTTACATGTGTAGTGCCGTCGGTATGAGTTTTATTTTCAGATACTTTTTTAATATCCGGAATAACAGGTTTCTTATCTTTTACTACTTCTTCAGCAGGTACACTTGGGTCGAGAGTGCCGGTCTTTTGCACGGCTTTAACAATATCTCCTACCACAAGGTTGATGGATGTAGGTACATCAACGGACCAGGTTGAATCTGCTGCTACCGTGGCAGTTGCCGTAGTTGTGCTGTTGGGGAAAGTAACTGTGATAGTGCTGCCTACTACGCCATGGCCGGAAACTTTTCTGTCGCCTGCATTAATTTCGTCAAAGGTGGGAGGAATCGAGCGGTCTATTACCGGCGGTTTTGGATCATCAATAATGTCTTTATCCCCAACCTTAGCGGTATTCTGGAAAGATTTGCCATAAGCTGTTTCATTGATCACCGTGCGGAATGTCACTATTTTTTCTTCGCCACTTTCCAGGTTGCCCAGGGCTACTGTTAGAGTATGGGTCGCCGGATTGTAAGTTGCTGCGGAACCTGCTGCCACACCATTGATCATTACACTGTTGGCCACGAAATCTACTTCAGTGGGCAGGGCATCTACTATCGGTATATTCACCAAGAGAGATTTGGCAGGGCCGCTATTCTTGGCGGTAATGGTATATTCTATGGTATCGCCCACGCGCAGAGTTCCGTCTTGCCTGGTTATATTGGCGGAAGTCTTTTTAGCATCTAAAACACCATCCGGCCTGCCTAAAACGGTTGTTTCCACCGCTATGCTGGGTTCGAGATCCCCGGTTTTTTGCACGGCAGTAACTTTTTGTCCGGCTTCAAGATTTTTCCCAGTTGGTACATCTACCGACCATGTACCGTTGGCTGCTACCGTAGCAGTAAGGGTGCTGTTATCGGGCAGGGTTACGGTTATCTGAGAACCGGCTACGCCAGTACCGGTAATAGTCCTATCTCCGGCAGTAATAGGATCGATAGTAGGCGGCTGAGAACGGTCTACAACTTTGGGGTCGCCTGGTTCGGTAACAGTAATATCTTTATCATCGTCGCCGTCTTTGCCGCTTACAGAAACGCTATTCTTAATAGAGGCGCCATAAGCATCGGCGTTAACGGTAACTTTGAAGGTAACAACTTTTTGTGCTCCGCCGATGATATTGCCCACAGGTACGGTCAGCTTTCCAGCGCTGAAAACATAGCCTGTGCCGGGAGAAAGGGGCGTGCCATCTAAAGTAACTTCCGCGGCAAAGGTGACGCCAGCCGGTAAAGTATCTTCGATCTTTACATCGGTCCAGTTGGAATACTGATCGCCGGCATTTTTAGCGGTAATGGTATACAAAAGTGTATCGCCAACATGAATTCTCCCGTCTGTACTGGTGAGGTTTTGAGCGGTTTTGGTAGCTTGCGGAACAACATCGGTTCTGGTTGGCGGGAAGATAACAGCTACGGGTTCGCTGGCTAAATATTTTTTGTAGTTCCCGTATACAGCATCATTGCCGCTGTATGCAGTTTCCCGATAGCGCACATATATGGTATGCGCTTCGTCTTTGATGGTGGGCGCGCCCGCAGTATAGGGGCCGGCCGCATCATAGGACCATTCCATGGTAGCATTATTATAACCGACTATGGCGCGCGGGGGGTCTGTTTTAGCGCTTAGGCCTACCGGCGGCGCTTGCACCACATGTAATTTGAAGGATTGGGATATAAGAGTTGCGGGGGTGAGCTTATTAACTATATAAGTATCTCCGCTATTGGTAGATCTTCTGTCGCCCACTAAGAAGAAAGTACCGTTGCCCAGCCAGTTCGAGAGGCGTATCAGCCTTAAGCCGGGGGCATTGGTATTATTAAGGAAATCGAAGCGGAACATATCCAGGTCGAGCACATCTGTGCCATTGGTGGACATGAAATACACTTGCGCTACTGTTACAGTAGCACCGGGAGCTATAGAAATTATGTCTTTTTCGTTTTCCGCAGTAATAGTTGCACCTATATATCTGCCGGCTGTATTATTTTGGAAAGCGTTAGAGCCAATAGTTTTAAAGCCTGTAATGGGAGTATTGCAATACTTTCTAAACTCAACATCTGAAAGAACTTGAACACCACTGTACATACGGGAGGCATCGTAAGGATGGTTATCGCCGTCGATCAGCGGATTATAGCGATAAAGCGATACTCTGCTGTCAAAAGACATTTCGAAAGCAACGCCGCTAATAATAAGGGGCCTGGCTGTAGCTCCGCTGGTACCGTTAGTGATCTTTAGGGTGGCTGTTATGAATTTAGTAGCCGGGTCTTGAGCATATTCAATTACATATTGCGTATTGGCGTCTGCAACTAAATCGCCATTTAAAGCGATAAGGGGAAAATCAGCTTTTTCCGCCGCAGATGCTACCGTAAATATGGCCAGTGTTAAGATCATAGCTAACAAGACGGTGAAGGCAAGTTTGAATTTCTTGGGTTGTTTCATTAAGTGTCACTCCTTATAATTTTAAATATTTTTTTACTATCCTTTGTTCTTTCCCTTGTATAGGTATAGCAAGGGAAAGTATAAAATCTGGATATCTGATTTGAAAGCATTCCTCCTTTCATAAACCGGAAGCACCTAGCTAATAAACTAGCTCTTCCATGATTTTTATTGATTTTTAGACGAACACGCGCGTTGCATACAAAGCGTTCTACCAAACGGCGGAGCATCCCAAAGATAAATTCAAATTTACGGAGCCTCCTCAAGAGTTTGACGCG
Source organism: Bacillota bacterium (assembly GCA_009778255.1). Classification (GTDB taxonomy): domain Bacteria; phylum Bacillota; class Dehalobacteriia; order UBA4068; family UBA4068; genus WRKD01. The sequence goes on along the minus strand of WRKD01000226.1, from coordinate 1,840 downwards.
CTGCTCATCCTGTTTCACACAGTAAATTGAGGGTCAATCATTAAACCGGGAGCTTGATCCTGATTTTGCGTTAAGGATCAAGCCTATAAGAGAGTTTAAGAAAATACATCGATATCTTCCGCACCGGGATAATCCCAAATAATACGCATCCACATTTGATAAATAATCATCACGTCTTTGCCTTCTATTAAGCCGTCTGCATTAAAATCGCAAGCCGGATTATAGCGTTGATCGAATATATCTACTTGCTCGGCCAGTAATTCCATAACCATCATTAAATCCTTGCCGTCAATACTTAAGTCTCCGTTGCTGTCGCCTGCCCAGAGATTGAAAATACCGGCATCCATAGAGCCCGGAGGAGCTAATAAAATCTCGGTGGGGTCTGTATTGGTAATAGAGACTTTCATGGCCCTTACTATATATCCGGGGCGGTGAATATATAGTATATAATTGCCCGGTTCAACATCTGTGAAAGTAAATTTACCTAAGCCGTCTTGATCCTGTAAAACTGCCACAGTGCGCAAAGGCGCCGGAGCTGGTGTTAGGAAGGTGGATCTTAATTCGACAATGACCTTATGCATGTCCAAAAAGCCGATTACGCCTAAATTGCTTAAATCATTGGTGGCTAGAGGATAAACATAGCCGGTTATATTGTGACCGCTTTTCTCCCACACGGCGTACAGGTATTTATCGCTATTGCCAATATTAAATAAATCTCCCGGTTGAAATTCTGGTATAGTAGCCGTTTTCTCCTGGGCCCAGCCAAGGAATCGATGATTGAGCAGAGTTGGTATAATATTGCTAAGAGGAGCGGAAGTATTGGTGGCTATTGGTTGAGAAGGAGGCTCGCCGTTACCGCCATTTGCATCGTAATAAAGGGTATAGTAATCGTCATCCCAAATAGCCGAATCTACCCAAAGCGCCGGATATACCAACCCGCTTTGCTGAGCTGCGGAATAGTTTATATAAAACTGAAAGGCAATACCGGTGTAGCCTAAATTGCCCGCTGTAGTGCCTGCCGGCCCGGTATAGTCGCCCGGGCTGCGCAACCAGGCGCCGTACACGTAACTGCCGTTAATGCCTGGTATGGTGATTTTGGCAAAGTTGGCTGTTGCTATACTATTGCTGGGCGCCGTTTCGGGGCTTTGGTTTCTAAGAAAATGAAAGGTCGAGCAAAAATTAGCCGATTCTGTATAACTTAAGGCGAATGAGACATCATTGCCATAAGGTAAATATACTTCGCTAGGCCTGCTTAACCCATTTGTTAAGCTTGCTACTGTACTGGCGGTGCCCGGAGTAGTAAGCGCATTGTTCTGCATGGTATACTTACGCATGCGGGCATTTGTTGGTAAATTATCGCCGGTAGCCGGGGCAGAGCCGTTGAACCAAGCATTGATGGCGTTACGTACATTTGATGTGGCATAGTTATTGGTTGCCCCATATGAAGAGGTAAACTGCCACGCCGGATCTCCATAACGCCCACTGCCGGCATATATATTGAGGTAACTGGAGCGGACTATTAGGGAATATTTACCGTATCTGGCAATTTCGACCCAGTTGACTACATCGCCGCTTTTGTCTTTCGTTAAAATTCTGCCGTTTACGCCTCCGGGCAGATCCATTTCGATCTTCCACACTGCATATAGTTTAATATTGCTACCGAGGAATATTGTGCCACCCGGCTGATAATCTGCTTTAGTAGCGCCCATAGTAGTTGACCAGCCCAAAAACATATAATCTTCAAGAGTTGGCACTATGGTGCTGATGGTTAGATAAGAATTGGCAGGCGCTGTTTGTGGGGGAGGCGCACCTACGCCGCCGTTAGCGTCGTAAGAAAGGG